>CALJIC010000145.1 GCA_937974195.1 uncultured Roseiflexaceae bacterium
GGTCTGCGGCGACGCAGTCGCCGCAGACCCGCGGAAAGAGAGAGCATCGGGGTGTGGGGCTCCGCCCCACCGCACACAGAGTGTACGAGGAGCGAGTATGCCTACTGAGTACAAAAACATTATCGGCGGCGAGCGGCGCGCCTCGTCCTCCGGCGCGACGATCGAGGTGCGCAACCCCGCGAACACCGACGAGGTGATCGGCCTGGCGCCGTCCTCGACCGTCGAGGATGTGCGCGCCGCGGTGGCCGCGGCCAGGGAGGCGCAGCCGAAGTGGGCGGCGCTCAGCGGCCCGGAGCGCGGCCGGGTGCTGCACCGGGCCGCGGTGCTGCTCGAGGGCCGGGTGGACGAGTGGGCGGAGGAGCTGACCCGCGAGGAGGGCAAGACGCGCGCCGAGGCCCGGGCCGAGGTGCTGCGCGCCGTGGACCTGTTCCGGTACTTCGGCGGCGAGGGCTGGCGCGTCGGCGGCGACGTGCTCCCGGCCGACACGCCGCACACCCTGCTGTACAGCGTGCGCGTCCCGCTCGGCGTGGTGGCGATCATCACCCCTTGGAACTTCCCGCTCGCGATCCCGGTCTGGAAGATGGCCCCGGCGCTGGTGACCGGCAACACGGTGGTCTTCAAGCCCGCCTCGGCCACGCCGCTGATGGGCATCCGGCTCGGCGAGCTGCTGCTCGAGGCGGGCCTGCCCCCCGGCGTGCTCAACGTCGTCACCGGCGGCGGCGGCGCGATCGGCGATGCGCTGGTGACCGACGAGCGCATCGACGGGGTGTCCTTCACCGGCTCGTACGCCGTGGGCCACGCGCTGTACCAGAAGACCGCCAAGCGCATGACCCGCACCCACCTGGAGCTGGGCGGCAAGAACCCGGTGATCGTCGCGGCCGACGCCGACCTCGACAAGGCGGTGAGCATCGTCGTGCGCGGCGGCTTCGGGCTCACCGGGCAGGCCTGCACCGCCACCAGCCGGGTGATCGTCGAGGCGCCGGTCGCGCGCGAGTTCACCGAGCGCCTGGTGGCCGCCGCGCGGTCGCTGAAGGTCGGGCCGGGCCTGGCGGACGGCGTGCAGATGGGGCCGGCGGTCAGCGAGAGCCAGCTGCGCACCGACCTGGAGTACATCGAGATCGCCCGCGCCGAGGGCGCCGCCGTGCTGGCCGGCGGCGGGGTGCCGGAGGAGGGCGAGCTGAAGCGCGGCTACTTCGTGCAGCCGACCGTGCTGGGCAACGTGCGCCCGGACATGCGCGTCGCGCAGGAGGAGATCTTCGGGCCGGTGATCGGGGTGATGGAGGCCGGCGACCTCGAGGAGGCGTTCGCGATCGCCAACGGCATCGAGTACGGCCTCACTGCCTCGATCGTCACCAATGACCTGCGCAAGGCCATCCGCTTCGCCGAGCGCACCGAGGCCGGCACCCTCAAGGTCAACCAGCCGACCGCCGGGCTCTCGGTGCAGGCGCCCTTCGGCGGCTTCAAGCACAGCGGCTCGGGCATGTTCCGCGAGATGGGCAAGGGCGCGGTGGAGTTCTACACCCGCATCAAGACGGTCTACCTGGACGGCCAGTAGGCCGTCCAGGCCCTGTCGAAGCCCGGTGGCCGCCGAGGCGCGGGTTGAGCCAGGGGTGCGATTCTGTGAGCGAACTGCTCACGGGTCGATCAGCATGGCGCCCGGCTGCAGGCGTACACTTAGGCTTGCAGCCGGGCGCCTTTGTGCGCCGGCAGATTTCGTTCAGAACCCTAGCGGGAGCGCCCCATACATATCGGGCCGGGAGCTTGCGGCGATGCGGCCGCCGCTCGCGCCAGGTACGGTGCGCTTCAAGAGGATAGCGCACAATGTGGCGATCATTCACTAGGTGGCTTGGCAGGGGCCAGTTGGCGGACCCGGTGCACAGACGGCAGGCGGGCACGCTGCAGGTCATGATGCTCGTGATCCTCGGCGCGTGCGTGGTCGGCCTGCCGCTCGGACTGCTGACGTCCAGGGGCGGAGCGTCGAGCTTCTTCCTGTTCGCCTATCCGATCATCGCTGCCTGCACCCTTGCGGGGTTCGCCGTCCTGCGGCGCGGCCACTTCAAGGCCGCGGTCTATCTGACCACCGCCGGCATCCTGCTGGCGCTCGTAGTGGTGCTGCTGGGCAGCGGGGTGCAGACCGGCGGCATAACCTACCTGACCTTCAGCGTGCCGCTCGTGATGGCCGGGCTGCTGCTCGGGCGGCGCGGCCTGCTGGTGATCAGCGGCGCGAGCATCCTGATGGTCGTGGCCATCGGCGCGCTCGATCAGATCGCGCCTGAGCTGGTGGGTTCCGTACCCACCCCCAGCTCGTTCGCCAGCATCGTGTCGGGCTTCGTGCTTGTGACGGGCGTGCTGGGGCTGCTGCTCGACCGGTTCAGCACCTCGCTGCGCGACGCGCTGGAGGCGGCGCTGGTGCGCGAGCAGGAGCTGGAGCAGATCCGCAACTCGCAGGAGCAGATCATCGCGCAGCGCACGGCGTCGCTGGAGGAGGCGCTGGAGGCGGTGCAGCAGCGCGAGGCGAGCCTGGTCGAGACGCTGGCCGAGCTGCGCGCCAGCCAGGAGACGGTGCGCGCCCTGAGCGCGCCGGTGCTGCCGGTGCTGCCGGGCGTGCTGGTGGCGCCGGTGGTGGGGTCGCTGGACGCCCAGCGCGCGTCGGACCTGGCGGCGAACGTGCTGGCGCAGGTGGAGCGGCGCAACGCGCGCTCCGTCGTGCTGGACATCACCGGCGTGCCGCTGGTGGACTCGCACGTGGCGCAGGCGCTGCTCAATGTGGCGCAGTCGGTGCGGCTGCTCGGCGCGCGCACGGTGCTGGTGGGCATCCGGCCCGAGGTGGCGCAGACGATGGTCTCGCTCGGCGTGGACCTGGGGGCGCTCGAGACCTGCTCGGATCTGCAGGAGGCTGTGGGGCGGATCCTCCAATCTGACTGACAGGCTGTCCGGCGGGACTGTGGAGGGAGCCGCCGTCGCAGCGCTCCAGCGTCCGGCGCGGGTGGTGTCGGCAGAGCCGGCGTAGCCCGCGCCTCTGCATATGTCTGGCGGGCCGGAGCCCTGCACCAGGTGAAACGCCACGATCTCCGCTTCGGCCGCCCTGCGCCGGGAAGCGGCGGCCGCGATGGGAGGGGAAGAAGTTACAACGACAGGTTGCCGGAGAACAAGCGTCGACATGCGCGACAGGATATAGCATGCGGAGCGGGTAAGCGATGAGGGGTGGCGCGTCCGTCTGCGCCACCACCCCCACGTCGACGGGACGTGGCGGGCCACGAGGAGAGACTGTGAGTACACAGGGACCTAGGGAATCGATTCCTGAGGCGAGCGTAGGCGTGCTCAACGAGCCCAACAGCACTCTGCTGGAGTATATCGCGGAGGCGTTTATCGCTTTCGACTCCGCAGGGCGCTTCACCTACGTCAATCCGGAGGCCGAGCGCATCCTCGAGCGGCCGCGCGAGACGCTGCTGGGGCGCGTGGTCTGGGATGTGTTTCCGGAAGTGCGCGGCAGCGTCTTCGAGCACCACTACCAGCTGGTGCTGGCCAACCGGCAGCCGCTGATGTACGAGGCGCGCCTCGGGCGGCGGGGTCCCTGGCTCGAGGTGCGCGTCTACCCGCGCCCGGACGGCATCGGCGTGTTCTTGAGGGATATCACGGCGCGCAAGCAGTCCGAGGAGGCGCTGCGCCTGCGCGACCGCGCGCTCGCCGCGAGCCACAGCGGCATCCTGATCACCGACGCGCTTCAGGAAGATAACCCGATCATCTACTGCAACCCGGCCTTCGAGCGCATCACCGGCTACACCGCCGACGAAGTGCTCGGCCGCAACAGCCTCTTCCTCCACGGGCACGACACCGACCCGGAGGTGCGCGAGAGCATCCGGCAGGCGATGCGCCAGGGCCAGCCCTTCACCGGGACGATCCTCAACTATCGCAAGGACGGCACGCCGTTCTGGAGCGAGCTGGCGATCTCGCCCATCCGCGACGAATCCGGCCGTGTGACCCACTTCGTGGGCGTGATGTGCGACGTGACCGAGCAGCGGCGCGCGCTCGAAGCCATGCGCTTCCAGGCCCACCTGCTCAACATCGTCGATCAGGCGGTGATCGCGGTCGACGGGCAGGGCATGATCAGGTACTGGAACCAGTATGCGGAGCAGCTCTACGGCTGGTCTGCCGCCGAGGTCCTGGGCACCAACGCGCGCGACATCATCCTCCCGGACAGCGCGACCGCCGACACCAAGAAGATCCTGATGCACCTGCGCGACGGCCGGCGCTGGTCGGGCGAGTTCATGGTGCGCCGCCGCGACGGCACTATCTTCCCAGTGTTCGTCACCACCTACCCGATCTTCGACGAGGCCGGGGAGGTGGCCGGGATGGTCGGGGTGGCGGTGGACATCAGCGACCGGAAGCGGCTGGAGGCGCAGCTCATACACGCGCAGCGGATGGAGAGCGTCGGGCGGCTGGCCGGCGGCGTGGCCCACGACTTCAACAACCTGCTGACCGCCATCGCCGGCTACACCTCGGTGATCGAGGCGATGCTGCCGCCCAACCACCCGGTGCTGGAGGACGTCCAGGCGCTGCAGCAGGTGGCGCACCGGGCCGGCCACCTGACGCGGCAGCTGCTGGCTTTCGCGCGCAAGCAGACGATGGAGCCGGTGCCGCTGAACCTGAACGACCTCGTCGCCGATCTGGGGCCGATCTTCCGGCGGCTGCTCAGCGAGGAGATCGAGCTGATCGTCCACCCCGCGCCCGACCTCGGGGTGGTGCGCGCCGACCCGGTGCAGCTTGAGCAGGTGCTGGTGAACCTGGTGGTGAACGCGCGCGACGCAATGCCGGCGGGCGGCAAGCTGACGATCGAGACCGCGAACGTGACGATCGGCCTGCCCGACGCCGAGCGGCACATCGATCTCGCGCCCGGGAACTATGTGCTGATCACGGTGAGCGATACCGGGAGCGGGATGAGCCCGGCGGTCAAGGAGCACGCCTTCGAGCCCTTCTTCACCACAAAGGAGGAGGGGCGCGGCACCGGGCTCGGGCTCTCCACCTGCTACGGCGTCGTCAAGCAGCACGGCGGGCATATCTGGTTCTACAGCGAGGAGGGCTACGGCACGACCTTCAAGATCTATCTCCCGCGCAGCGACGAGCAGCCCGGCGCCCGCGCCGAGCAGGAGGCGCGCGACGCGCTGCCGGTGGGTAGCGAGACGGTGCTGGTGGTGGAGGACGAGGAGATGCTGCGGGCGATCGCCGCCCGCACGCTGCGCAGCCTGGGCTATACCGTGTACGAGGCGGGCTCCGGGGACGAGGCGCTGGCGATCGCGAGCACGGTGTGGGTCGACCTGCTGCTGACGGACGTGGTGATGCCGCAGATGCGCGGCGACGCGCTGGCCGAGCAGCTCCAGGCGCGTCTGCCGCACATCAAGGTGCTGTTCATGTCGGGGTACACCGACGGGCTGCTCAGGGACCACATGTGGGGCGATCAGCGCGTGGCCTTTCTGCCGAAGCCGTTCTCGCCGGCCGCGCTGGCGCGCATGGTGCGCGAGGTGCTCGACTCCTAGCTGCCGCGGGAGGCGTGGAGGGCTAGCGGCTCTTCACAGATGCTTTGTCCCGCCGAGAGGTGTGGAGGGCCGCAGGTCTCCACGGACGTGTTGTTCCGCCGGGAGGCGTGAAGGGCCAGCGGTTCTTCACAGATGCTTTGTCCCGCCGGGAGGTGTGGAGGGCTAGCGGCTCTTCACAGATGCTTTGTCCCGCCGGGAGGTGTGGAGGGCTAGCGGCTCTTCACAGATGCTTTGTCCCGCCGGGAGGTGTGGAGGGCTAGCGGCTCTTCACAGATGCTTTGTCCCGCCGGGAGGTGTGGAGGGCTAGCGGCTCTTCACA
>CALJIC010000146.1 GCA_937974195.1 uncultured Roseiflexaceae bacterium
GTCGTCCCCACGCACGTGGGGGTGAACCGCCCAGCTCGATCTCCGGCCCGTTCAGCCGCACGTCGTCCCCACGCACGTGGGGGTGAACCGACCGGCGTCCCGCATACGATCATCTACACCGAGTCGTCCCCACGCACGTGGGGTGAACCGCTGCGCGACGGCAACGACCAGTTCTTGTGGCAGTCGTCCCCACGCACGTGGGGGTGAACCGAAATACCAGAGGTTGTAGAATACTGATTTCAGGTCGTCCCCACGCACGTGGGGGTGAACCGCGCGCATAGGGCAGCAGATCGGGCAACATCGCGTCGTCCCCACGCACGTGGGGGTGAACCGTCCAGCTACCGGGCTGTGGATGAGTTTGAGTAGTCGTCCCCACGCACGTGGGGGTGAACCGACACCGCGCCAGGCTGAGCAGGTCGCGGGCGCGTCGTCCCCACGCACGTGGGGGTGAACCGCGTGGCACGGCGTGCACGTCGCGGTCGAAGACGTCGTCCCCACGCACGTGGGGGTGAACCGGCGGGCGCACGCAAGCGCTACTGGCGCGATAAGTCGTCCCCACGCACGTGGGGGTGAACCGCAGTACCAGATGCGCTTCTCAGGATCGATCAGGTCGTCCCCACGCACGTGGGGGTGAACCGTACATCAACCAATTCCACGGCCAGCCGTCGTCGTCGTCCCCACGCACGTGGGGGTGAACCGCGGTCGAGGTCCTGAGGTGGGTTGTGTCAATGGTCGTCCCCACGCACGTGGGGGTGAACCGCTGCCGCACGAGCAGTATTACCGCTACCTGATGTCGTCCCCACGCACGTGGGGGTGAACCGTCCTTGGTTGCAGCCATTGTTGCTGTGCCTCCGTCGTCCCCACGCACGTGGGGGTGAACCGGTGGCGAGGCCGTTGCGAGTGCCCTCTCGCCCGTCGTCCCCACGCACGTGGGGGTGAACCGGCCAGCCGCCGAACGAACCGGGAGAAGTAAATGTCGTCCCCACGCACGTGGGGGTGAACCGAGGCCAGCATTGGGATACCTCACGTCCGCCGAGTCGTCCCCACGCACGTGGGGGTGAACCGGCATCGGCGACGGCTTTGACGCTCTTCGACGCGTCGTCCCCACGCACGTGGGGGTGAACCGGGGCCTACCGCTGTCGCTGGACAATATTGAGAAGTCGTCCCCACGCACGTGGGGGTGAACCGATCAGCAGCTTTGCTCATCGTCACCTCGCTCGGTCGTCCCCACGCACGTGGGGGTGAACCGGCCGCGCGTGTTGGCTCAAAAGCCAACAGGACGTCGTCCCCACGCACGTGGGGGTGAACCGGTCTACCCCATTCGGTATATGCACGTTCACGAGTCGTCCCCACGCACGTGGGGGTGAACCGCGTATCCGGTTTTGGCGCAAAAGCCCGTTTTGGTCGTCCCCACGCACGTGGGGGTGAACCGCAGCCGCAGCGCAGTACAGCACCACATCAGGAGTCGTCCCCACGCACGTGGGGGTGAACCGTCGATCAGCCGCTCGATATCCAGCTCGTCCCCGTCGTCCCCACGCACGTGGGGGTGAACCGTCGCTCATGCGTCGTCGTCCTCCTGCTCGTCGTCGTCCCCACGCACGTGGGGGTGAACCGGTACGCCCCGTTGGGAGCTGTACCTCGACGGAGTCGTCCCCACGCACGTGGGGGTGAACCGCGGCTGCCGGCCGGCGGCGTGACGCCCGAGTGGTCGTCCCCACGCACGTGGGGGTGAACCGCAGTCGCCCCCCACCTCGCCGCCAAAGCAGTAGTCGTCCCCACGCACGTGGGGGTGAACCGGTGATCCAGGCCTCGCTGGTGCGCAGCGGCAGGTCGTCCCCACGCACGTGGGGGTGAACCGATCAGCGCCGTGAGTGCCTAGAGTATGCTCAGGTCGTCCCCACGCACGTGGGGGTGAACCGCGTCGCCTGCGTCGTTGTGATGCGCACCCGCAGTCGTCCCCACGCACGTGGGGGTGAACCGGTTCCTGCAGGGTTCGGAGTGGCAACATAGAAGTCGTCCCCACGCACGTGGGGGTGAACCGGCGAGGCTCGATGCATAAAGCGGTATGGGCGGTGTAGTATACTTGTCCGGATTGCCGCCAACGCTAGGAGCCCCAGCATGCGTCCCATCACCCTGGCCCTGCTGCTCGTCGCCCTATTTCTGCCCGCCGCCCCGCCCACTGTCTCCGCTCAGGATGACGCCGCCCAGCTCAGCGTAACGCTGACGTCCGCGCCGGCGAACCTGGACATGCCGGAGACCTACCGGCTGCGATTCAGCGCGGATAGCTCCGGCCCCGGCTTCATCAGCATCGGGCCGGTGACCGGCACGCTGCCGCCCGGCACGGTCTTCAACGGCTCCACCCCGGCGGCCGACTGCCAGCCCGACTGTATTAAGACGACCCCGGCCACAGTTACCTGGACGAACCCCTGCTCCACCCCGCTGGTGCCGGGGGGGAACTGCGACATCCAGGTGACCGTCACCTTCCCGAGCGCCACGTTCCCCTCGGGCACCGAGGTGACGAACAGCTTCACAGCTCAGGCGACCCCGGTCGGCGGCAGCCAGCAGAGCTACGGCCCGGCCTCGCTCACCCACCCGGTGACGACGTTCGTGCCCAGCCCGGACGCGACCGTGACCAAGAGCATCGTTGGCAACTCGCCCAACCCGCCCACGCTGAACCAGACCTTCAGCTACGAGCTGAACGTCAGCAACAGCGGCAATGTGACCCTGGAGAACCTGGTGGTCATCGATACCCTGCCGGTGGAGTTCACGCCGTCGAGCGTGACCACGGGCGCCTACAGCGGCCTGGGCGACTTCGCGGTCGGCGTGGGGGTGCGGGTCAGCTACGAGAAGAACACCGCCCCCGGCGTCTTCACGCTCTGGGGCTCGTCGCCCAACACCAGCACCAACACCACCCTCACTTCGCCACCGCCCGGCCTGGGCGCCGGCGAGTATATCACCCTGGTGCGCTGGCAGTTCGGCCCGGCCCTGCCCGGTATGGCCGCCACCGCTCGCCCGCGGCTGACCGGCCAGATCATTAACCCGGACAACGCGGGCGGCCCCGTGGCGATCGGCGATACGATTCAGAACTGCGCCGGGCTGACGGCCGTCTACGCCGGCGGCCCGACCGGCGTCAGCGACTCCGACTGCGCAAGCTTCACCCTGAGCGGCCCGTTCGTGCAGCTCAACCCGGCCATCGAGCTCCCGAGCGCCGGCCCCTTCCGCCCTGGCGAGACCATCTCCTGGCGGCTGCGCGTGCGGAGCGACGCCCGCTCCAGCGACCCGCTGCCGCTGGAGCATCTGGAGACCGCCTGGCTGCTGCCGGCCGAGCTGGACCTGGGTAGCTGGACCTTCGACGATCGGGGCACCGGCCTGCCCGCGCCCCAGAGCCTCGAGCAGATCCCCGACTTCGCGGGCAGCGGGCGCACGCTGCTGCGCTGGCGCTGGAACACCGGCAGCGGCCTGCTCGGCACCAACCAGGAGATCCGGATCAACGTCAGCACGCCGATCAGCGCGGCCGCCGGCCCAAGCACGGTGAGCGCCGAGCTGGCCATGGAGCACGATGCGCCCGGCCTGAGCCTGCGCTGCACGGGCAGCTCGCGGGCCGACAGCCTGGATCTGGACGAGGACGGCGACAGCGCGGAGGCCATCTGCTCTGCGGGCGCGTCGTTCCAGATAACGGTGCCCGACCTGGAGCTGGCGCTGACGGACGGCGGGCTGAGCGCGGCCCCCGGCGGCCTGGTGGTCTACGTCCTGAGCTACCTCAACAGCGGGGCGCGCGCCGCAAGCGGCGTGGAGCTGCGCGCCGAGGTGCCGGAGGGGGCCAGCTTCGAGGCCGACCTGAGCGCGCCGGGCTGGTCGTGCGCCGACGGCAGCCCGGCGGGCACGCTCTGCACCCTGGCGGTCGGCGCGCTCGGCGCCAGCGCCGACGGCACCGCGGCCTTTGTGGTGCGGGCGAGCAACCCGGCGCCGGCCGGGCTCACGCAGCTCAGCCTCGCCGCGCAGATCGCGGACGACGGCGCGGGCGGCCTGGACCCGAGCCCGGACAACAACGCCGCCGCCGAGACGACGCCGCTCATCACCGCCCTGAGCCTGGCGCTCGCCAAGGGCGTGACGCCCGCCGTGGCCCTCCCCGGCCAGCCGGTCACCTACACCCTGAGCTTCACCGCCAGCGGCGATATCGTCGCGGCGGGGGTGTGGATCAGCGACACCATCCCGGCCGAGCTGACCGACGTGACCTTCAGCAGCAGCCTCCCGGTGAGCGAGAACGGGACGCGGCCCGCCCTCCGCTGGGAGGTGGGCGAGCTGGCGCCGGGGGCGAGCCAGGTGATCACGGTCAGCGGGGTGGTCGACCCGGGCCTGGCGGCGGACACGACGATCGCGAACCGGGCTGAGATCGGCGGCCTGCGCGGCACCACGCCTGTAAGCGCCGAGGGCGCGGTCGACTTCGACGTGCGCCTGCCGCGGGTCAGCCTGGCGGCCGCGAGCATCACGGTGGACGAGACGGCCGGGGAGGCGACGGTCACCGTGGAGCTGGACCGGCCGAACCCCTACCGCGCGATCAGCGTGAGCTACGCCGCCAGCGGCGGCACCGCCAGGCCCGGCGACGACTACGAGCCGGCGGCGGGGGTCATCAGCTTCCCGGCGGGCAGCGCGAGCCAGACGATCAGAGTCCCGATCATCGACGACCTGGACGACGAGCCGGACGAGCTGCTCGAGATCAGCCTGAGCGCGCCCGACGGGGCGGTCCTGGGCGCCACCACGACGCTCAGCCTGCGCATCGTGGACAACGACGAGCCGCCGCTCTTCCTGCCGCTGGTGCTCGGCGCCCGATGACACACGCGGAGGCTCCGCCCCCGCGCCCCTGGCGGGGTTCAGGGAGGCGGGGCCTTCCTGCTTCTTCCGCCGCTCTGCGGCGGGATAATAAATAACAGGAGGTACGCGGTGGTCCGTCCTGCACCCGGGCTGCTTGTGCTGGCATTCAGGCAGGCGCTCCGCCCTGCACCCGGGCAGGAGGGCCAGCGCCGGCCCTCCTGCACCACCCGCGCCAGGGCCTGCGGCCCTGGACCCGCAAGGGAACACGTACCGTGCCGGTCTGCCCGTTGTCATGCCTCAGCACACTAGCCGCACGTCTCAGCAACACTGGCTGTTGCATTGCAACGTATCAATCTGTGCCTGCTGCGGGTGGCCACGCAGCCCCAGGCGGCCGGCAATGGCTGCGAGCAGCGGGCCGGCCGTCTCCTCGAAGGTCGCGACCGCGTCGAATCCAGCCCGCGCTCCCTGATCGCCGCGACGGCCCGCTCGGGCAGCGTCTCGCGCTCAGTCAGGTCGAGCGTGATCGTGTGGTCGAACAGGTCGGTGGCCGAGGCGCTCCAGTGGCCGGGGCCGTCGAGGATCGTCATGCGGACGCCCAGCTCCCGCGCGCGCTGGTACATCATGCGCTTGCCCTCGTACGAGCCCAGCACGAACAGCACGTGGCGGCCGCGCAGCAGGGCGCGGCGCTGCTCGTCGGCCTCGGGGCCGGCGTTGCGCAGCGCGGCGATCAGCTCTGGATCGAAGCCGTGAGATTGGGGCATGTCGAAGTTCCTCCTCTGCAAGCGCTCCGTCTCGTCTCACTGCGCCGGCCGGCCGGCCGCGACACCCCGCTCGCCGACGGCGCTGGGGCGTGCGCTCCTGCTGTGTTCGGATCGGGCTTTGCTCGGGACCTGACCATGCCACCTGCGCACCGGCTCGCGCGCGCGCGCCGGTGCTTCGCTCACTTACAGCTGTTACGCGGTGGCTTCGCCCCCGCACCCCGTGGAGGGGTTTGGAGTGGTGAAGCCTCCCCTTGCTTTCTTCGCCGCAGAGCGGCGGGGAAAAAGGATCTCGGAGGGCCGCAGGCCCCCCGAACCTCCCGGCAGGGAAGCGGGTCGTGGAGTGTCGCAGGCCCTCCACACCTCCCCGCGGGAGATGCCGCAGCACCACACCGCGTAACGCCTATCACCTATGAGATGCCGTTGATAATGCTCCGCAGCAGGTCGGCCTGGCTGCGAAGCAGCCGGAAGTCGTCGGACTCGATGATCTCGGCGACCTTCTGTTCCTGGCGCGCCTCGTCGATCACGATGTGCAGCTCCCGCACCTGCAGCCTCTGGCGCTCCTCGGGCGCGGGCACCCCGCGCGCCGTGCGCTGGAAGTGGCCCGGGCGCGCGTGCTCGAAGGTGGCGGCCTCCGCCACGCCCGCCGCCGCGATCGCGCGGCCGACCTGCTCGAGGTGCTCCAGGTCGCGCAGCCGCTTGCTCGCCAGCGATGCGCTGATCCGCGCGCGCAGCAGCACGGGGTTGAACGGCTTGGGCAGGTAGTCGGTGGCGCCCATCTCGATACAGCGCACCACACTGTCGAGCTCGTCGGATGCGGCGATGATGATCACCGGGATGTGGCGCAGCTGCGCGTCGGCTTTCATGTGCTCCAGCACCTGCTCGCCGTCCATCGCGGGCATCGCGAGGTCGAGCAGCACCACATCGATGGGCTGCGCGCGCAGCAGCTCGAGCGCCGCCAGCCCGCCCTCAGCCAGCTCGACGCGGTAGCCCGCCTCTTCCAGGCTCGCCGCCAGCAGCGTGCGGCTGTGCTGGTCGTCGTCCACCACCAGCACGGTCCCGGCGTTGGTCATCATCGGTCACAGCTCCTTGCGCTCGCGCCGCTGGCGCCGTGGGTCATCCGCACGACGACGAACTCGCCGGGTGCGACGGGGGCCAGCCCGACCTCGGCGACCACCATTCCGGCCCGGACCACGTCGGGCGGGTTGGTCTCGGAATCGCATTTGATGTAGTACGCCTGGTTGGGGGTGCTGCCCACGAGCGCCCCGCGGTGGAACAGCCCGTCGAGATAGGCGCTCAGCTCGCGCAGGATGCGCGCCCACAGCCGCCGGTCGTTCTGCTCGAACGCGAGCCCGCGCATGAAACACTCCAGCCAGCGCCCGATCGTCAGAAACAGGCGGCGGACGTTGATAGAGCGCCACGTCGGATCGACGCTCAGCGTGCGCGCCCCCCACAGCCGGAGGCCGCGTCCGGTAAGTGTGCGCAGATGATTCACGCCGCGCGCGAGCAGCAGCAGCTGCGCGTCGTAGTCCGGCTCGGCCTGCAGGTCGAGCACGCCCTCGACGGCCTCGTTCGCGGGCGCCTTATGCACCCCGATGCGCTGATCGCAGCGGGCGAAGATGCCAGCCACGTGGCCGCACGGCGGCGCGCTCGCCGTGGGCGTGCCACAGCCGGGCACCACGACCCACGGGTGGTAGAGCGCGCCGTAGGAGCTGTCGAGCGCGGCGCGCTGCTGCAGCACCTCCCCGATATCGGCGGTTGGGCGGGCATCCAGGATGGCGAACCGGTCGCCCAGCCCGGCGCAGTGGTCGAGGATCGCGCGCTGCATCGCCGCGACCGCCGCATCCGGCGGGAGCCCATCGCGCGCCGGGCGCATCAGGTCGGGCGCGCAGACGAGGTCGGCGGCGTCGAGCGGCCGGGCCGCCGCGAGCCCGCGCTGGAGGGCGGCCTGGCGGTCGAGCGTATCGTCGAGCCGGATGACGTAGCAGAGCGGCCCGCCGTTCTCGAAGAAGCCGCGCACCGCGTAGCCCAGGTAGCCATCCCGGAGCGGCTCGCCGTAGATCGCGCCGAACTGCGGCCACAGGCCCAGCAGGATGGGCTCGTTCACGGGCCCGCGCGCGGCGTACCCCAGGAACACCGGCACGCCGGTGAGAAACACCGGCTCGGAGGCGGGGAAGATCTCCAGCCGGGATACGCCCGGCGCCAGATAATAGTCGAGCATGCGACGCTCCGTCGATCGCTGTGGTGCCAGGAGCCGCCCGGCCCACTGGCTCACCCGAAGATCGCGAACTCGGCCGGGCTCCGGCGCGAACAGCCGCGTCACGGCCTCAGTCGGGCGGCCTAGCAAGTGGCGGGCTCTCCTGCTGATCGCCCGGCCGCTCGCCCAGCAGCTCAGCGCGCAGAAAGTCCACCAGCTCTTCGAAGGTGGAGAAGGCCCAGTGGCGCGGCGCCTCCGACACACTCTCGACCACGAAGCGCTCGTCGAGCGCCTCGGACGAATCGCGCTCCTCGGTCACCCAGCAGCGCAGCAAGAACGAGCGATAGGTTCGTGTCGGCGACACTGGCTTTTCCACTTCCCGTGCGGTGGTTGCGCTGTTAGAATAAAGCGCACCTGTTGGGGAACTGCCCGATCAACTGTTTGGGGACTGCTTGGAGCCGGGCAGATCGCCGGCTCGAGGTGCGCATCGCTGGCCGCAGAGCTGTACCTATCTGCATCGAAGATGTAGGCCGATTGATGAGCTCCACCTATCACCTGCGGCTGCTGGGGTCCGTCAGCATCACCAGAGATGGGCTGCCGCTGCGCGAGTTCGACTCGCGGAAGGCGGTGGCGCTGCTGGGCTACCTGGCCCGGCAGAACCGGCCGGTCGAGCGCAGCCATCTGGCCTATCTGTTCTGGGGCGACAAGCCGGAGGCGCGCGGCCGGCGCAACCTCAGCCACGACCTCAGCCTGCTCACGGCGCTGCTCCCCGGGGCCTTTCAGACCACCTACCACACCGTCCACTGCACGCTGGCGACGACCGGCTGGGTGGACACGGCGCGCTTCGAGGCGCTGGCCGCGCCCGCCCGGCGGGCGGCAGCCGGGTCAGAAGGGCGGGCGGTGCAGGCGAGCGCGGAAGTCTCGGACGCCTGGTTCACCCAGCGTGGGCTCTCCGACCAGGACGCGGCCGCGCTGGGGGAGGCGGTGGCGCTGTACGGCGGCGAGTTCATGGCCGGGCTGTATCTGAACGGCTGCCCAGAGTTCGAGACCTGGCTGCTGCGCGAGCGCGAGTACTGGCAGCGCCAGGTCAACACGCTGCTCGAAGTGCTCGTCGACCACTATGCGCTGCGCCACGCGGATGAGCAGGCCCTGGCCTACGCGCGGCGCTGGCTGGAGCTCGAGCCCTGGCAGGAACGGGCCCACCGCTCGCTGATGGTGCTGCTGGCGCGCACCGGCAACCGGAGCGCGGCGCTGGCGCAGTTCGAGGTGTGCCGCCAGCTGCTGGCCAAGGAGCTGAGCCTGGAGCCGGAGACGAGGACGATCGCGCTGTACCAGCAGATCCGCGACGGCAGGCTCGGGCGGGAGACACAGGCGCGGCGCGCTGCGCCGCGCGGCGCACCGGCTGCGAGCGCGTGGCCGCGGGCGGGCTCGGCGCAGGGCTGGGGCGACCCGCCGATCGCCGGCAGCTGCTACGGCCGCGGGGCTGAGCTCGCCACGCTGCACAGCTGGCTGGCCGACGAGCGCTGCCAGCTAGTGGCGGTGGTGGGCATGGGCGGGGTGGGCAAGACGACCCTGGCGGCGAAGCTGGCCGAGACGATCGCCGACCAGTTCGACCGGGTGATCTGGCGCTCGCTGCTCAACGCCCCGCCGCTGGACGAGCTGCTGCGCGGGTGCCTCCAGCTGCTGAGCGACCAGCAGCTCACCGACCTGCCCGACAGCCTCGACGAGCGGATCGACCTGCTGCTGGAGCAGCTGCGCGCGCAGCGCTGCCTGCTCGTCCTCGACAACCTCGAGAGCATCTTCCAGGACGACCAGCGGGCCGGAAGCTATCGCCCCGGCTACGCTGGCTACGGGCAGCTCATCCAGGCGATCGGGCTGCGTCCGCACAACAGCTGCCTGCTCCTGACGAGCCGCGAGGAGCCGGTGGGGCTCGTCCGGCTGGAGGGCGAGACGTCACGCGTGCGCTCGCTCCAGCTCGCCGGCCTGGCCGCGTCGGGTGGGCAGGCCATCCTCCAGGAGCAGGGGCTGAGCGGCTCGACCGCCAGCCAGGACATCCTCATCGAGCACTACTCTGGCAACCCGCTGGCGCTGAGGCTGGTGGCCGCGACGATCCGCGGCCTGTTCGCGGGCGATGTCGCAGCGTTCCTGCGCGACCAGATGCCGATCTTCGATGACATCCGCGATGTGCTCGACCAGCAGTTCGCGCGTCTCACGCGCCTGGAGCGCGAGCTCATGATCTGGCTGGCGATCGAGCGCGAGCCGACGGCGCTCCCGGCTCTCCACGCCAACCTCGTCCAGCGTGAGCCGCAGCGGGCTGTGCTGGAGGCGCTTCGGTCGCTGCAGCGGCGCTCGCTCCTGGAGCAGCAGGGCAAGGGCTTCACGCTGCAGAACGTGGTGATGGAGTACACCACCGATCTCCTGGTGTCGGAGGTGGTGCGCGAGCTCGAGACCGATCAGCTCGACCTCTTCGCGCGCCACGCGCTCAGCAAGGCCCAGGCGCGCGAGTACGTGCGCCAGAGCCAGATCCGCCTGATCCTCGCGCCGGTGGCCGAGCGGCTGGTGGCACGCCTGGGCCGGGCCGGCCTGCTCGCGAAGCTGCGCGCCCTGCCGGATACGCTGCGTGCGCGCCCCGACCTGGCATCGAGCTACGCGGCGGGCGACCTGCTCAATCTGCTGATCCACATCGGCGCAGATCTCCGCGGGCTCGATCTGGCGCGGCTCGCCGTCCTGCAGGTCTCGCTGCGCGGCGTGGTCGCCCCGCAGATCAACTTCGCCCACGCCGACCTGTCGGGATCGTCGTTCGACGATACCTTCGCCTCCGCGCACGCGGTCACCTTCAGCCCGGACGGACACCTGCTGGTCGTGGGCAGCCACGACGGCACCATCCGCTGGCACAGCCTGGCCGACGGCCAGCTGGCGCGGGTCTCGTCCGGCCATACGCTGTTCGTCTGGTCGGTCGCCTTCAGCCCGGACGGCCGGCTCCTGGCCAGCGCCAGCGAGGACCGCACCGTGCGCGTGTGGGACGCGCACACCGGCGAGAGCCGCCTGGTACTGCGCGGCCACACCCAGTGGGTCAAGTCGGTGGCCTGGAATCGCGCCGGCATGCTGCTCGCCAGCGCCGGCGGGGACGAGACGGTGCGGCTGTGGAACCCGCACACCGGCGAGCTCGTGCATGTCTTTGAGACGCCAGGGGTGGCTCAGCGGGCGGTCACCTTCTCCCCCGACGGCGCCCGGCTGGTGAGCGGCGGCGACGATGGGGCGCTGCGCTTCTGGGATCCACACACGCTGCGGCCGCTCTCCGTGCTCCGCCAGCACGCCGGCTGGGTGCGCTCGCTCGCCTGGAGCGCTGACGGCGCGCTGCTGGCGAGCGCCGGCGACGGGCAGAGTATCTCCCTGTGGGATGCCCGCACGATGCAGCTGCTGCGCACGCTGAGCGGGCACGCCAACGCCGTCTTGTCCCTCGCGTTCCATCCCGATAACCGGCACCTGGCCAGCACGAGCAGCGATCAGACGCTGCGGGTGTGGGATACGCAGACTGGGCAGACCCTTCACACGCTGACGGGGCACACCAGCTGGGTGTACGCGACGGCGTTTCACCCCAGCGGCGCGCTGCTGGCCAGCAGCGGGCAGGATCAGGCCGTACGCGTGTGGGACACGCGCACGGGCCAGCTGATCTCGATGCTCGGCGGCCATATTAGCTGGGTCGAAGCGGTGGCCTTCAGCGCCGATGGCGAGCTGGTGGCCGGCAGCGGCCAGGACCACACCGTGCGCATCTGGGATGCCCGCACCGGCCGCCTGATCGACACACTGGCCGGCCACAGCAACTGGGTCCGCGCCGTGGCCTTCAGCCCCGACGGCGCGATGCTCGCCAGCGTCAGCGGCGACCGGACCGTGCGGCTGTGGCGCGTGCGGCCGAGCCGCCTGGTGCATACGCTCACGGGACACACAGGCTGGATTCGCTCGGTGGCGTGGAGCCCGGATGGCAGGCTCGTGGCGAGCGGCGGGCAGGATCAGACGGTGCGCGTCTGGGATGCCCGCAGCGGCGCCCTGCTCCAGGTGCTGCGCGGGCATACCGAGGGCGTTGACTCCGTGGTGTTCAGCCCCGATAGCCGAAGCCTGTTCAGCGGCAGCTATGACAAGACGCTGCGCGTGTGGGATATCGCGACCGGGCGTAGCCTGCGAGCCCTCGAGGGACACACGAGCTGGATCGAGACAGTCGCGTGCGACCCCAGCGGCAGCGTGCTGGCCAGCGGCGGGGGCGACCAGGCGGTGCGCCTGTGGGACGTTGGCAGCAGGAAGAGCCTCGGCGTCCTGCAGGGGCACGCGAGCACAGTGGCGGCGGTCGCATTCAGCCCGGACGGCAGGCTGCTCGCCAGCGGCAGCCACGATCAGAGCGTGCGGGTCTGGGACGTGCCCACCGGTGAGGTCGTGCATATCCTGCGAGGGCACACGAGCTGGGTGCGCTCGGTGGCGTTCAGCGCCGATGGCGCGACGCTCGTCAGCGGCGGGAACGACCAGACGATCAGGTACTGGGACGTGCGCACTGGTGAGTGCGCGCGCACGCTGCGCGCCGATGGCCCATACGCGGGCATGAACATCGCCGGCGCGACGGGGCTGACGGAGGCTCAGCGAAGCGCGCTCAGGGCGCTCGG
Organism: uncultured Roseiflexaceae bacterium; assembly: GCA_937974195.1. Lineage (GTDB taxonomy): Bacteria > Chloroflexota > Chloroflexia > Chloroflexales > Roseiflexaceae > CALJIC01. Next base: position 12,420 of record CALJIC010000146.1, read on the forward strand.
CGCGGTGGAGGATGCGGCCAGTGGATGATGGGCGCTCGTCCACCGTGAGCGGCAGGAAGATGAAGCGCCGCCGCGCGGCGATCAGCTGCACGCGCGGGGGCGCTTCTCTCTTAGATCAGGCTGTCCTTCCCGGCGCAGCCCGGCGCTGAGGGCACGGAAGGAGAGACCGTCAAGGACTACGGATTCGCTTCCCCTACGCCGTCAGCTGCTCGGCCACCTGGCGGTACAGGCCGGTCATCGGGTGGTCCGGGTAGCGCAGGGCGAAGATGCCGCCGCTGGCCAGGGTCATCATCTCGTCCGAGTGGGGCAGCACCGCGCCCACCGCGCAGCCGTAGGCCTGCTCCACCCTGGCCTTGACCACCTCGGCGTCGAGGGCCGGCGGGGTCTTGTTGACCACCAGCAGCATGCGCGGCACCTCCAGGCTCTGGGCGATCTTGACCGTGATCCCGGTGCCCTCGTAGTCCTGCTGGTCGGGGCGCATGACGATCACCAGCGCGTGCGAGATCACCAGCGAGAGCAGCGTCTCCGCATTCAGGCCCGGGTGGGTGTCGATCAGCAGCACGTCGAGCTGCAGCTCGGTCACGAGCCGGCGCAGGCCGTGCGTCAGGCGCTGGGCGTCGTACCCCTCGCGCAGCACACGGGAGATCTCACCCGGCCTGGCGCTGGAGGGGATGAAGAACAGCCTGCCGCTGATCGGCGCGCCGAGGCTGGCGGTCACATCCTGCGCGGCCTCCGTGATGTCGCGCCCGTGCCAGAGATAGTCGTTGAGCGTGGCGGTGATCTGGTCGCCGGCCAGGCCGAACAGGACGTGGATGCCGGGGGCCTGGATGTCGGTGTCGATCACGCCCACGCGCCGCCCGGAGGCGGCCAGCAGGGCCGCGAGGTTGGCGGTGGCGTTCGATTTGCCCGTCCCGCCGCGGAAGGAGTGGATGGAGATGATCTTGGCCATCAGTCGTCGCTGCTCCCTCAGATGCTCCTGAGCCGATCCTGGATCTCGCCGAGCAGGTCGCCGGCGCCCCGGCCGGACGGCGCCTGCTGCAGCCAGCGGACGCGGCGGGCCAGCAGCTGCATGATCCCCCACGCCACCTCGCGGTGCTCGTCCACCAGCTCGCGGAACGCCTCCTGCCCCAGCCGCAGCAGCCGCGTATCCTCCACGGCGTCCACGGACGCCGGGGATGGGGACGGGTCGAGCACGCCCAGCTCGCCGAAGACGTCGTTCTCGCCCAGCATCAGCGCGCCGTGTGGCCCATGCCAGGCGCGCGCCTGGCCCGAGACGATGATGTAGAGCGAGTCGTCGAGGCTCTCGCGCTCCACGATGGTCTGGCCCGCCTTGACCTCACGCTCCTCCAGGGTGGCGGCGATCTCGGCCAGCAGCTCCTCCGGGACGCCGGCGAAGAACGGGACGGCCTTCAGACGGATCACTTTCTCCACGGGTGTCAGCATCGCGCCATCTCCTTGCCCAATTCTCACCGCCTGCGCCCCGTCCAGTCTGGCCAGGGCGTAGCTGGCCGTCTCGCTCACCAGCGGCTCCGGGGCGGCGATGAGCGCGGCGACGGCCGGGCGCAGCTCCACGGCCCTGAGCGCCGCGCCCGCCGCCAGGGCGCACATCTGCAGCCACGGCGTGAACCACGCCGGCGCGCCGCCGATGATCTCCCGCAGGCGCTGGACGGCGCTCGCGCGTGTCTGCGGGAACAGCGCGCTGAGCCGGCGGAGGCGCTCCGCCGGCGGCAGGTCGTCGACCAGCGGCCGGACCAGCGCCCTGACCCTGGGCGCCAGCTGCACCTCGATGATCTCCTGCGCGTACGCCCGCCCCGCGCCGGCCGCGGAGCCGCCGGCTGTGCCCAGCAGGCTGCGCTGCATCTCCCGCACGAGCTGTGGGTCGAGCAGGAAGGAGAGCCACAGGAACATATTGGCGCGGTGCCGGTCCAGCGCGTGCTCGAGCGCCGATATGACGAGCGCAAGCTCCCGGCCGCCGGGCTCGTCCAGCGCAGCATCGTCGGCCAGGTCGGCGATGGCGGCGAGGGTCCAGGCGGCCTGGGCGGCCTCGGCTCTGATCTGCTCCACAATCGGCGCGTGGTCGTCTGCCTGGTAGGCGCACCGGTTGAGGGCCCGCAGCACCTGGCCGCGCACGCGCGCCTCGGGGAAGGCGATCCTGGCGCGCAGCAGGCGCACGGCAGCGGGGCCGCCGATGCGCCCGGCGATCTGGGCCAGGCGCATCAGGACCGCGGGCTCGCGCTCGTAGCGGGCGAAGGCCGCCTCCAGCGCCGGCAGCGCGGCGGCGCCACCTGCCACCAGCGCCTCGCCGGCGGCGGCGCGGCTGGCAGGGACCGCCAGGCACTCGATCACGAGCGGCCACAGGTTGGGGTGCTGGAGCTTGGCGGCGGCGTCGAGGGCTGCCCGCCGCACCGCCGGGTGCTCTTCGCGCAGCAGCCTGGCGAGCGGGCGGTGCAGCGTGCGGATGTGCGACTCGCCCAGCGCTCGGGCCGCCAGGACGCGGGCCTGTGGGTCGGGGCTGCTGGCCCAGCCAAGCAGCCGCTCGCCCGCGGCCAGCATGGCCTCGATCTCCCCGCTGCGCAGCAGGCCGACCATGGCCCCCAGCTGGACCCGCCGGTCGGTGGCCTCGAGCGCCGGGTAGACCGCCTCGAGGGCCGCCGCGTCGCCGAGGGTGGCCAGGGCGCGCAGCGACTCGCCGCGCACCTCGCCCGAGCCCTCGAGGCGCACGCGGCGGCCGATCGCGGGCGCCAGCGAAGCCAGGCCCAGCCGCTCGGCCCGCCGCAGCACATCGAGCCGCACCTCGGGGGCGCGGTGCTCGAGCAGGGCGGGCAGGCTGCCGGGCAGCTCCTCCGGCGCGACCGCCTCCAGCACGTCCAGCGCGTAGATCACCGCGCCTGGCTGCGGGCTGTCCAGGCTCTGCCGGAGCACCGCGATGCTGGAGCGATCGGGGCGCAGCTCGGCCACGCTCCCCAGGCTGCGCCGGCTCAGGGCCTCGCGCAGCCGCCGCGGGTACTCGCGGCCGAGCAGGACCGCCAGCGCGGTCCAGGCCGCCAGGATGAAGATCTGCACGTAGGCCAGCTGCACGACGTCGAGCCCGAGGCCGTTCGTGAGCAGCAGGAGCGTGCCGCCCGCCAGGCCGATGCCCACCGGGTACAGGATGCCGTCGACGATCGTCTGGGCGCGTGTGCGCTGCAGCGGCGGGAGGGGCTGGTAGAGCAGGTTCACCGCGGCGCTGTCGGTGGCGTCGAGCACCAGCCGCAGCAGGCTCGCCGTGACCGCGATCCAGAACAGCGCGGCGGCCGGGCCGCTGAAGGTGCCGAGGAGGGCGAACAGGACGGCGCATGCGCTCAGCGCGACAGGGGTGATCAGCAGCACCGCGCGCAGGCCGAACCGGCTCAGCAGGCGCCCGGACACGAACAGCTGCATCACAAGGCTCACGACCCCGACCACTCCGAAGAAGACGCTGATGAAGCTCGCCAGCTGGTTCTCGTCGGGGTAGCGCGCCTCCACCTGGGCGTAGAAGATGTTATCCACAAAGTAGATGCCCAGGATGAACACCGTGAACATGGCGAAGATGAGGAGGATGTAGCGGTTCCGCAGCAGCCCGCCCTCCCGCGCCTGGGCCTCGCCGGCGGAGTCTTCGGCGGGGACGCTCAGCAGCTGCCGGTAGCGCCGGGCGATCACAATGAGCAGGCTCAGCGAGCCGCCGAGGGCCGCGGCGGCCACCAGAAACAGGTTGAGCGTGCCGGCCAGGCCCACCAGCAGCGGGGTGAGGAAGCCGACGGCAATCGTCGCGATGTGCTCGGCCGAGGTGAGCAGGCCGAACAGACGCTTCCCCTGCTGCAGGTTGAACAGCCGCCCGAGCAAATTCCAGAAGATGATGATGTCCAGGGTGTTCACGACGCCGAAGTAGATCGGCAGGGTGAAGGTCAGCCAGCCCGGCTCGGCGAAGTCAAGGCCGATCCGGTAGCCAGCGAAGGTGAGCAGCTTCAGGCACAGCACGCCGATCGGCATGCCGGTCAGCGAGAAGCGGCTGCTGAGCTTCAGGTAGACGGAGGAGGCCAGTGTGGCGAACACGCTCACGCCGATGTAGGCGTACGGCAGGGTTTGCGCGTCGAACGTGGCCAGGAACAGGGCGTAGGAGGCGGTGCGTATCAGCGTGTTGGTGATGAAGTGGAGGACGGCGAAGCCAAAGACGAGGAGTACGAGCTGGCCTTCGCCGCGCTCAATACCGAGCAGGGACAGCAGCCGATGTTGTCGGGCCATTGTGTGCTCCCGGACTTAGGTAGTAGCCAGCCTGTGGCTACCTCTGGCTTCACAAGGCGTGGCGGGCTGCGGCTACCGACCTAAGTCCGCACAGCGATGGGAGACACAGAATGATCGTCCCGCGGCTGACGGCGTAGGCGCGCAATACGCAGGCGTGCGGCTACAGGGCTGCCCTAGCTGTCCGGCTGGAACGTGTTGAACACTCTGGTGGAGAGGTCTGGCCTCTTATCGCTGCTATGCCGGCAACATCTTCTTATAAGACAGGCCTGTGTGAAATCACTGGGGGGTGCTAAGCTCACTTCTCGCCGGTTCATGCGGCGAGGCCGCAGCAAACCAGCGAGAGACCTGCTTCGAGGGCAGCAGCGGTGCGTGCGAGGAGCGGCTGCGCATCGCGTGTGAGCGCCTGCATCGGCTCGCGGTGGCGGCGTTGCAGCACCTGGTCGGCGGCGTGATGGCTGTGCTTCGGCAGAGAGGGCAGCGGCCATGGGGAAAGAGCCTCCTTCTCTGGTTTAGACCTGCCTCGTGTGAGTTGTTCGGACCTCGCGGAAGCTGTCTGGGCGAAATATCACCGGCTCATCCGCACTGTGAGCGCATGCGGTGCGCTCATGAGGAGGTTGTTATAATCAACCGCCGTAACCGCCTCTATCGATACTTGCCTATTCAACGGAACAAACTTGAAATTTCGCGGAGCGCCTCGCGGGTCTGGTCGGGCAGTTTCTCGGATGGCTGAGTCAAGAGGATGCGTGGCCCTTGGATTGCGGCTGCTCCTCCTGCAATCATCCCGCGACATGCGTATCCGTCACCGGCTGCGCGCAATGGCGTCGATGCGCGCCTACGCTCACATCTTGACATCGCCCGCTGTGCGTGCGATCCTCCCAGTACGTCCTCGCTTCGCCGGGGAGACGCCGATGACCAACACCAGCGCCCGCGAACTGAAGAAGCGGCAGCTCCAGGAGCGGCTCCGCGCACTGACGGAAGAGGCTGAAGCAGTCCACCGCAGCCTCCTGACAACCATTGATACCGCGGCCCAGGTGCGCCTGAAGCGCCAGTATGATGATCTGCTCGCCCAGATCGAGGCGACCGAGCGGGAGCTTCATCTCCAAAGCCAGCTCTCTGGCATCTTCCAGCTCCGCGCTCCGGTCGCTGACTTCTCCAGGGGCGCGCCAGGCAGATTGAAGACCTTGTAACGGCCCTTAGTTCGGCCCAAGGTGGCGCTGCCAGCATCAGCGGCATCCGCGGTCTCGGGGGCATCGGCAAGACCGAGCTGGCCTACGCGGTGGCGGAGAAGCTCCGTGAGCACTACCCCGACGGCCACCTGCTGGTCGAGCTGCACGGCGCGACGAAGCCCGTCGCCCCCGAGCAGGCGCTCCAGACCGTGATCCGCGCCTTCGAGCGCGAGGCTAGCCTGCCCGATGACCTCGGCCAGCTGCAGGCGCTCTACAACCAGGTGCTCGCTGGCAAGCGGGTGCTCATCCTGGCCGACGACGCGAAGGACGCTGCCCAGGTGCGCCCGCTCCTTCCGCCACCTGGCTGCGCGCTGCTGGTGACGACCCGCAACTGCTTCCACCTGCCCGGGATGAGGCCATTCGATCTAGATACCCTGGACGCGCCCGATGCGGAGAAGCTCCTGCGAGAAGTGTGCGAGCGCATCGGGGAGCACGCTGGGAGGCTGGCGAAGCTCTGCGGCTACCTGCCGCTCGCGCTGCGGGTGAGCGCCGGGGTGCTGGCGAACAGCTCGCGGAGCGTGGAAGGCTACCTGGAGCAGCTCGAAGCCGAGCGCCTCAAGCACCTGCGCGACCCGGACAGCCCCGATGACCCGCAGGCCAGCGTGGAGGCGTCGCTGCGCTTGAGCTACGAGGCGCTGGAGCCGGCTGCCCAGGCTGCGCTCTGCCAGCTCAGTGTGTTCGTGACGAGCTTCGACCGCGACGCGGCGCTGGCAGTGGTGGAGGTTGAGGGGGACAGGGAGGAGCTTCTGGACCGGTTGCTGCGCCGCTCGCTGCTGGAGTGGGACGCGGCGAGCGAGCGCTACAACCTGCACGACCTGGTTGCGGGAGTTCGGTGCGGCACGGTTGGAAGATGTGGACGCCGTATGGCTGCGGTATACGCGGCATTATGGGAGGGTTGCCGACCAAGCGAGGCAACTCTACCACAAAGGCGGGGCAGCAATGCTGGCGGGTCTACGGACAGTTCGACCAGGAGCGCCAGCACATCGACGCGGGTTGGGCGTGGGCGATGGCCCACGCTGGCGAGCGGGATGCCGACGCCCTTCTGAACCTTTACGCGAATGCGACGGCACACATCGGAGATCTTCGCTACGACGTCCGGCGCGAGCGTATCCCGCAGCTTGAGGCGGCGCTCGCAGCGGCACGACGCCGGAGAGACCGACGGGCCGAGAGTGCGTGGCTCGGCAACCTGGGGCTTGCGTACGATAGCCTGGGCGAGCATCAACGCGCCATCGTCTACCACGAGCAGAGCTTAAAGATAGCGCGCGAGATTGGCGACCGGAGGGGCGAGGGCCGTGCAACCTGGAACCTGGGTCTGGTGTACGAGCAACAGGGCGACCTGGCGCGGGCGGTGGAGTTGATGCAAGCTGCTGTACACATCAAGCGCGAGATTGGTGATCCAGGAGTGGGGGATCGGGTGGCTCATTTGGAACGCCTCCGCCAGCGTCTCACCCAGAGCCAGCAGGTGCCGCCCTCCTGAATCGTTTGGGATGCGGCTCGCCTCGACGACCGGGCGCTACAGGTCGAATCTGCGCGGATTGGTCCTCCTGTGATTATCCCGGCTCACGCGCGAGGACAGCACAAGGGGCGCCTCCCTCTGCAGGAAGCGCCCCTCGACGTGCCCGCCGTCTACCGCACCCGATACCCCGCTAGAGCTCGGCCACCGCCGGGATGATCTCGCGGCCGAAGGTCTCCAGCGGCGCCAGCTCGTGGACGTTGGGCATGTTGAAGATGACGTGCTGGAAGCCCAGGCCGGCCAGCTCGCGGCACAGCCTGATGACATCGCCGGCCGTCTGGCCGCCCGGCCGCAGGTGGACCGTGGCGAGCGCGGTCTTCTCGATCGCCTCGTACGGCCGCCCGACCGTCTCGCAGTGCCCGCGCAGCACCTCAAGCTTCTGGCGCAGCGCATCCGGCCCCAGCCGCGCGAACAGGTTGCAGGCGTCGGCGTACTGCGCCACCAGCCGCAGCGTCCGCTGCTCGCCGCCGCCACCGATCATGATCGGCGGGCGCGGCCTCTGGAGCGCCTGCGGCCGGTTGAGCGGCCGCTCGAGCTGGAAGTGCCGCCCGGCGTAGGGCGTCTCATCGCCGCTCCACATCTTGTGGGCGATCTGGAGCGTCTCCTCCAGCTGCTCGAAGCGCTGCTTGAGCGGCGGGAAGGGCACACCCAGCCCGCGCGACTCCTCCTCGTTCCAAGCCGCGCCGATGCCGAGGTAGGCCCGCCCGCCCGAGAGCACGTCGAGCGTCGTGACGGTCTTGATCAGGATGCCGGGGTGGCGGTAGATCACGCCGGTCACGAGCGTGCCGAGCATGGCGCGCCTGGTGATGCCCGCCAGGTAGCTCAGGGCGGAGTAGCCCTCGAGCATGGCGTTCTCGGGCGGGCCGTTGATAGCGATCTGGAAGAAGTGGTCCATGACCCACAGGCTGGCGAAGCCGGCGTCGTCGGCGGTGCGGCCGATCGCGGCGAGCGTGGGGCCGATCGCGGCGTCGCCGCCCGGCCAGGTGAAGTTCGGTACCTGCAGCCCGATTCGCATAGCGCTCCTCTCACACTACGTCTGGACCGAAGAAGCTGGGCGTTCACCACCGCCGTCGGTGCCAATCCAGGACGTGGCGAGCGGCCGCCCGCCTGTGGGCGATGGCCTCGGGGCTCTCCTGGGGATACGTGTGATTCTAGCACATCCGCTGCGCCGAGGCATGGCCGGCGACGCTCAGTCGTCGCCGTCCTCGCCGGCCATGATCACAGCGATCGGCTGCATGCGCGCCAGCGGCCGCACCAGGCCCGCCTCGACCTGCAGCGCCAGCACCCGCTCGATGTCCTTGTAGGCCTGCGGCGCCTCCTCGACGCTCAGCCCGGCCACGAGCACATCGCGCTCGGCGAGGTACTGCTGCGCCATCTTGAGGGTGATGGCGTTGCGCGCGTCGGCCCGGCTCCCGCGCCGCCCGGCGCCGTGGGACGCGCTCGCCAGCGCCGCCTCGTTCCCCAGCCCCTCGACGAGGTACGCCGGCGTGGCCATGCTGCCGGGGATGATGCCCAGCGCCCCCGCCTCGGCGGGCGTCGCGCCCTTGCGGTGCACCACCAGGTCGCCCTCGCGCCAGGCGAAGTTGTGCTCGTGCTGGACGACGCGCAGCGGCGTGAGGCGCGCGCGCCTGGCGAAGGACATGTGGATCACCTCGTGGCAGGCCCGGGCGAACGCCCCGCACAGCTCCATCGCCTGCCAGTACTCCTGCCCGGCCTCGCCGTCCAGGTCGAGCCACTCGTACAGGCGCGGCACCCCCGCGCGCCGGCCGGTCTCCTGCTGCGCGAGGCGCGTGTAGTGCTGCGCGACCGCGTACCCCACCCCGCGCGAGCCGCTGTGGGTCAGGAGCCCGCAGAAGCGCGCCGGCAGGTCGGCGGCCCGCTCCCCGCCCTCCGGCAGCACCTCGCCCACCACCAGCTCGGCGAAGTGGTTGCCGGCGCCGCTCGTGCCAAGCTGGCCGGCCGCGACGTCGCGCAGGCTGCGCAGCTGGCGCGTCAGCCCCCAGCGCTCGTCCTCCAGCACGGCGTGGTCGGCCGGGCGCGCCCGCCGGCCCTGCGAGCCAAACGCCGTCACGGCCTGCAGGTCGCGGAACAGGGCGTCGCGCCGGGCGCGGATCTCCTCCGGCGGCTCGGCGAAGATCGTCAGGTGCATCCGGCAGGCGATGTCCACCCCCACCATCGCCGGCGCCACGGCGCGCTCGAGCGCGACCACCCCGCCGATCGGCAGGGCGTAGCCGGGGTGGGCGTCCGGCATCAGCGCGCCGCGCACGGCCACGGGCAGCCGCAGCGCGAGCTGAAGCTGGTTGAGCGCAGCCGGCTCGATGTCGTCGCCGATCACGCCGACGACGTGGTACGGCTGAGGCGCCTTGCGGAGCGTCGCGCGGGTCACAGGCGGCCCGAACTCGGCGGTGAGCGCGGCGACGATCTCCTCGGGGCTCAGGCGCTGCTTCTTGAGGGCTGCGGCCCGCGCCGACATCGCGGTGTAGCGCGGGTCGCCCTTCCACGGAGCGAGCAGCTTGTTGACTTTCATAGGACCGCCTCTATGGCTTCATCGGTGTTCGTATCGATCCGGAGCGTTGTCAGCGACGTTCTCCCAGATAAGCCGCCGCCTTGGCTGCGCCGGCGGCGGCTTCGCCCGCGAGCTGCTTCGGCCGATAACTGCCCTCACGTCTCCTTCTGCGCCGGCGCGCCCTGTGGCGGTGTGTGCGGCGCGCCCGGGGGTGCCGCCGGCTGCGCGCTCGGCGGGCGGGCCGCAAGCTGCGCGCGCTGCTCGCGGTACACGATGTAGCACCCGCTCAGCAGCGTCAGCAGCGCGCCGGCCCACGTCGACGCCTCCGGCGCCTCGTGCCAGAGCAGGAAGCCCCAGGCGGCGTTGATCGGCAGCGTCGTGTACTCGAACGGGGCGACGACCGAGGCCGGCGCCAGGCTGTAGGCGCGCGCCATGAAGAACATCCCGCTCGCCCACACCAGCCCGAGCGCGGACATCACCGCGAAGTCGAGGGGCGGCGGCACGCGCCAGGCGCGGAACAGGAACGCGATGCTCGGGTGCGCGTCGACCTCGCCGGCCGCGAGCGTCAGCGGCGCCATCACCGCCGTCGCGACCAGGTACACCAGCGAGCTGTAGTAGGCCATGGTCGCGCTGCTGTCGGTGGTGCGCAGCCGGCGTGTGATCAGGACCCCGACCGCGTTGAAGAGCACCGACGCCAGGATGAAGGCGGAGCCCAGGTTGAAGCTCGCCGAGCCGATGCGGACGATCAGCAGGATGCCGGCGAAGCCGACCAGCAGCGCCAGCCAGCGGCGCAGCTCGACCCGCTCCCCGAGGAATAGCACCGAGAGGCCGGTGATCATCAGCGGCCCCGAGTAGCGGATCGCGGCGACGTCGGCGAGCGGCAGCGCCGCCAGCCCGAGCATGTAGGTGGTGAAGGAGAGGAACAGGAACAGCCCGCGCGCGTACTCCAGCGCCCGCCGCCGCGAGACCGGCAGGCCCCGCTGGCCCTCGGCGCGCACGAAGAGCAGCGAGGCCGGCAGCGCCACGATGCTGCGGAAGAGCACCAGCTCCGAGACCGGGTAGTCGCCGCCGAGCCACTTAACGGCGACGTCCTGGAGCGAGAAGATCGCGAGCGACAGCACCAGGAAGCTGACGCCGCGTATGGTGGTGTTGGGTCTGGTCATGATGGGGAGTGTCTCTCACTCGCTTTCTCAGCGCTCCGCTCCTGGCCTCGTCTCCCACGAGAAGCGCTCACAGCGTATCCTGGCGCCAAAAATCGCGCCCTCGACCACGATGGGAGTCGGGGGCGCGCGGCTCCTGCGCACACATGACTGTATGAGATTTCGCCGAGCTACTTGGCGTCCAGCACCTCATCGACGCTCACCCGAAACCCTTCGAGGAGCCTCGACGTGGCCTGGTCGCCCCGGCCGAACACACCGTGCTCGGCGTAGGCCTCGCCCTGGAGCGCCAGCACGGTGATCGTTTCGTTCAGTGGATTGATGATCCAGTACTCAGTAATGCCAGCCTCTGCATAGTCATGGGGCTTCTCTTCGATATCCCGCTTCGGGTTATCGGGGCTCACGATCTCCATGACGAGATCGGCTCCCAGCCAGTACTCGTCCTGCCGCCGCGGATCATCGGCATCAAGTACCATGAGAAGGTCCGGCTCGCGGTACTTGCCCGGCCGGATCTGGATACGGAGGGGCGCAAAGAGCACCTTCCCACCAAGCGCGCTGACCACCGCACGCAGCGCCAGGAAGACGAACTCCAGGATGACCTGATGCTTGTCGGTGGGCATCGGCAGGACCTCGATATAGCCGTCGGTATACTCCAGCAGGCGATTGGTCTGGTTGCTCAGGAGGAGATACTGCTCTTCTGTCCAATGGCCCTGGAGTGGGTCAAGGCTTAACACGAGCTCATCCTCCTCCCAAATCATCCGCAGGTTCGTCTGGCGCGCATCGGTAGCCATGGCCCTTCCCCTTCGTACCTTCCATACGTCTACAGTATAGCCCCGCCGCCGCTCTCCTCGCAAAGCCATCGCCAAGGCTCCTTCACTTCTCCCGACGATCGACCACCAGCGCGGCGTAGTGGCTCGGCCGGGCGCCTATGGAGGCGAGGCTGGCGGTGATGTGGGTGCGGAGCTGCTCGGGCGAGCGGCTGGGGCGTCCTGATCGGCGACGTGGCGCTTCCAGCCGCTGGCGATGGCGGTGAGGGTCTCGAAGATCAGGGCGTCCTTGTCGTGGAAGCTGGCGACCGGCACTGTTCTATCAGTACCGGCCACCAGCCTCAGGTGGTGTGGCGGCTGAGGTGAGGATGGCGTGAGTGAGCAGCGCTGACGCGTACGTCGCGACCTTAGTTGCGCTCGCACCCGACGCCGTCGTTATCGCCGTCGAAGCCGTGCGGGTCGGCGCCGATGACGCGGAACCGCCGGTACGGAATGTCGCCGCAGTTCAGATCCGGCGGGTAGGGAGGGATGCATACATCGGGGTACGACGGGTCGCACTCGGCGCTCACCGCGGGCGCGGCCTCAGGTGCCGGCTCGGGCGGCGGTGGAGCTTCAGTTGGAGCCGCGGTTGGGGCTGCGGTCGGGGCCTCAGTGGGCACAGGTGTCGGCTCAGCCGTTGGGACATCCGTAGGCGGCACCTCCGTCGGCGGCACGTCAGTAGGAGCGGCCTCTGTCGGCGGCACACCGGTGGGCGTGGCCGTCGGCGCGGAGGAGGGCGGCGCGGTCGGCTCGGGTGTCGCGCTGGGGCGCGGTGAGGCCGTGCGCGTCGGCGCGGAGGAGGGCGGCGCGGTCGGCTCGGGTGTCGCGCTGGGGCGCGGCGGGGCCGTGCGCGTCGGCTCGCCCTCGCCGGCCTCCGCAGTGGGGACGGTCGCCGGCCCCTCGGTCACCCGCTCGGCCCGGGGCGTCGGCGTGGCTGGTGCGGTTGCTCCGATGGCGAGGCCGAGCGTAGAGCAGCCGCAGAAGAGCGCCAGCGCGCCCGCGCACCCGGCCCCGATCCACCCGCGCAGTGTCGTCGGTCGTTTGAGCTGCATCGGTACCCCCTCCACTTTGTGAGGATACCGACGTCGCCCCGCTCAGTGATGCGCCGATATGATGTAGTAAATGCGCAGGCGGCGGACTTAGGTGAGCGGCTGGAGATTCTCGACGACCCAGGGGAGCGCGCCGGGGCGGCGCCGGTCGCCGATGATCGCGCTGCGTATCGCGGCCGCGATCGTCTGAGGCGCGCTCTTGCTGTGCGCCAGTGTGTTGCGGTGCGCCACCACCCGCGCCTCCTCGAGCCGCGCGAGGACCTGCTCGAAGGCTGCCGCGGTGCATCCGCTCGCCGCCACGTAGGAGAGCATCCGCTCCCAGTTGTGCTTCGCGTTCGCGTGCCCCGGAGCCGACGGGTCATCCTTGTAGCGAAAGGCGTGGAGCGGCGTGCCCAGCGTCCAGCCGGCGCCCTTCACCTTGTAGACGGCCCTCCACTCAGCCGGACACAGGCGCCGCCTCAGCTCGTGCTCGAGGACCCGGCAGAACTGGATCGCGGGCGCCGCCCAGTCGTCGAGCGTCGTCTGGCCGTACTCCTGCCACACGTACTCGCCGCTGAGCAGCATGTCGCGGGCGGCCTCCGTAAGCGCCCACGGGTGCGCGCGCCAGTACTCGCCGAATACCCACCGCTCGAACATCTCCTCGATCGTCGCCGTGTTGCCGCGTAGCCGCACGTACTGCTCCACGGTCCGCCCGATGCCCGTGAAGATATGCCCGCGCAGCTGCTCAGCCAGCTCCTCCGCTCCCGCGCTCTCCGCGCGGCGTAGCATCTCCTCGCTCCGAGCGCGCAGATCCTGGGCCTGCTGCGCGAGGCCGTCAACCGTCGCCGCGCGAACGACGAAGGGCACGGTGATGGGCTGGCCCATGACGTGACAGAGCTTGGGGTCCCTCAGGCAGTGTTGCTCCGGGCTCACCAGGTCGTACACGCCCGGTCCGATGTGCGGCTTGGGGCACAGGATCATGGCGGGCGCAGGAGACTGGCTCGCGTTGATGCTGTCGACGTCCAGCCAGACTCCGTGGCAGGCGACGGGCGGGCGCTCCTGCAGGCACTCGGCCGCACTGTCGAGCACCGCGCGGAGCCGCGCCTGCAGCGCCGGCAGCGGCATGTCCGGCGCGAGATGGTACAGCTTCACCTCCACGGCTGCCGGCGCCTCGCCGGGGTGGCGGTCGAGCAGCCTGCGAATCGTGCGCGTCGCCTCCTCTCCCGCCGCAGGCTCCGGCAGCAGCGGGAAGAAGAGCCCGCCGCGCGTCGCCCCCACAAGCAGCATATCGCCGAGGAGCTTCTTGATCGGTCTGTGGGTGCGCGCCGGGTCCTGGCCGCTGAGGTAGTACTTGGCGTCCAGCACCACCGGCGGCTCGCGCCAGATGAGCTTGCCGTCGTGGCGCACCTCCAGCGGCTCGGCGCGCTCGATCGTGTAGTCTGGCCGGGAGGCCGGGCCGTGCTCCCAGCCGCTGCCCCCGCCCTGCGCGCCGCCGTCCTCGTACTGCCGGTTGTAGCGCAGGCGGAAGCGGCGGCCGGACCACTCGAACACCAGCTGGAGCACATCGGGCGCGACGGCCGTGTCTGCGGGGGTGACGGCGCGCTCCTGGACGAGGAGGTGCACGATCTCCAGCGCGATCCATAGCTCGTACAGCCAGGCGTCGGTCTTCGGGTCGTCGCGGCGGCTGGCGAGCGCAAGCCGCCGTGTCGCGCCCGCCCTGCCGACGCTCAGATCGCGGAAGGTGCGCCACCAGACGATCAGGTCGCGGTACGGGCTTGGGCCGGGCCGCAGGCCGGCCTCCACCTGTGCAGCGAGTTGGTCGATGTCAGCCCGGCGGGCCTCCTCCACCAGCGCGCGCGCGTACGCCGCCGCCAGCTCGCGCTCGGCGCGCTCGTCGAGCGCCACCAGCCGCTGGCGCTCCTCGTTGGACAGCGCCTCGTCCCCCGGGCCATCGCGGATGGTCAGCGCCAGCTCGCGGCGGAGCGCGAGCAGCGCTGCGACTACCAGGATGTTCTCCGGCGTGGCGGTGCTGCGCTGGCGGAGCTTGGTGTCGAATGTCACAGGCGCGAGGCCAGGCGTCTCGCGCCAGCTCCGCTCGATCGTGCGCCGCCAGTCGATGTCGCCGCGCGTGGGGGCCTCCTCGCGCAGGCGCTCGTGGCTGATCTGCAGGCTCAGCCGGCGCCGGACGCGCGGCATCACGTCATCGAGCAGCTCGTCGCTCAGGGCCACTAGCCGCAGGTAGCGGTCGTACTGCTGAAAGAGCGGAAGCGACGGCAGCTGGCTCTCGGCGAAGAAGGTCCGGAACTGGCCGCGGAACAGCCGGGCGTCGTGGGTGAGCAGCAGCCGCATGACGCGCAGCTGCAGCCGGAGCGACCACGAGGCGGTGTCCGCCGGCGTGTTCTGCGATACCAGTGCGGCGTGTGTCATAGGCCACGCTCGGTCTTGTAGACTCGGAGGCGACGGGCGAACTGCGGCAGCGTGACGTGTGGCGCGTCGAGCCGGAAGACGCTCGTGAGCACCGCGTCCGGGATACTGGTCTGGCCGGCGAGCATGCGCGCTGCGTCGTCATCGCTCACCAGCGGGGCGCCATCGTCGGCGGTGACCGCGGCGAGCGCATCGATCTGCGCCGCGAGCCGCCGCTCGCTGCTGGTGCGCAGGCGCTCGATCAGGTCGCGGTAGCGCTCCATAAAGGTCGCGGCGTCGCAGGTTGCAAACCAGATCAGGACGTCCAGCTCATCGGGCAGGAGCACCTGGAGCTGGTCGGCGACGGTGTCGCACAGCACGCAGTCCAGCGCGGCGTACCACTGCGCCGCGCTCGTGTACCCCTGTAGCACGCCGTTGATCAGCAAGTGGCGGAATAGCGCGATCGCCTGAGCGGTGCCCAGCTGGCGGTAGACCCGAATCACCTCCAGGGCCCGCCAGGCCACCTCGCAGACGTCGCGCGCCGGGCCGGCCGGGGCCAGCCAGGTCGCGCGGTAGACGGCGTCGGGGTCGGGCGAGATCCGGACGACGCCCTCCCACGTTACGGTGTTGTTCGCGGTGCTGATGGCGTCGGTGAGATGGCTGATGCTTTCGAGCGCCTTGCGCAGGACGATCGCCTGCTCGGCCGCGCGGCTCCTGCGGCCCGGCGGGAGGATCTCGACGAACGCGAACCGGCGCTTCAGCGCCTCGCTCATCTGGTTCAGGTAGTTGCGGTCGAAGCTGTTGAGCGTGCCGATAATGCGGAAGTCCTGCGGCAGCGGCAGCAGGGCGGTGCCGCCGTCGACCGGCACGCGCAGGACGCCGGCGCCTCCGAGCGCGGTGAGCGCCTCGCCGAGGGCTAGGTCGATCGGCGCGCGGTTGAACTCGTCGATCACCAGCCAGCAGCCGCGGAACTCGCGCAGCTCGCCGCCGTACGCGCTGCTCGGCATGCGCACGCTGATGCGCTCCGGGGCGCTCCAGCCGGACGGGTTCTCGCGGTTCACAGCCCAGTTCGCGAGCAGCACGTCGGTCAGGTGGCCGAACTGGACGCGGTAGAACACACCGCGGCCGTCGCTCTGCGGCGCCAGGCCGCCGATCAGCGTGCGGACGCTCCACTCGTCGGTGGCGGTGACCAGCCGCGTGGTGTAGGCCGTCCTGGTGGACGGCGCGGTGGCGATCGGGTCGCCGAGCGGGTCCGGGTTGCTGCCCACGGCCTCCTCGCGCTGCCAGAGGATCTCGGGGATCAGCCGCGCCAGCTCGGTCTTCCCGGTGCCGGGCGGCCCGGTCAGGATCACGTGCCCGGCGAGCAGGGCGTAGTAGATCCTGCGCACGACCTCCTCGTCCACCAGGATGCGCGAGCGCAGCTCGGCGATCAGCTGGGACAGCAGCGGCTCCGGAGTGGCCCTGAGCGGGGCGTGCGGGATGATAGTGCCTTCGGCTGCCGCCGGGGCGGGCTCTGGCTCTGCGTCCTTCAGCACCTGGTCGTTCTCGACGACCCAGTTGAGGAAGGCCTCGGCCCAGTGCTCGGACACGCCTGGCTGCACCAGCTGCGGAGCTCGTGTGCGGAGGCTCTCGAGCACGCGCTCGACCGCCTGATAGTCCGCCTCGGTGCGCACCTCGGCGGAGTCGTCGTCCACCCGCAGCCCCTCGGAATCGGGGAGGAGGCCCGCATCCAGCAGAGCCTTGAGGCCGCGCATGAAGCTCGGGTACAAGATGTAGGGCCGTTTTGAGGGCGGAGCGATCCAGGCCGCGAAGAGCGAGATCAGCCACGGTCCGCTTCCGGGGAAGGCCGCGCTGAGCAGGTTCTTCCCCTCGCGCCGGAAGCGGTCGCGCTCCTGAGACAGGAACCTCACAAACTGCTCGATACGGGCGCCGACATTCGTCGAGTCGATGTCGCGCAGGGCCTGCCGCAGCCCAGCCTCGCCCGCGGCACCGTGGTTACGGGCGAGCTTGTTGAGCGTCTGCATCCAGTGCCCGTTGGCCCCCCACGAATCCGTCGTCCGCAGCGCCTGGTCGATCTGCTGGCGGGCGGTGTTGAGATCGATCGCGCCGTCGACGAACTGGCGGACGATCGGGGCCAGGGTCGCGAGGCTCGCCGCGCGGCTCTTGGCCGTGTCGCGCCAATTGTCCAGCGTTGCTGTATCGTCAAGATACGTCTGTACGACAAGCTCGAGATCCATAGCCACGGGCGACTCCTAAGCAATCAGCATCCAGCACACCAGCTCCAGGTCCTCGCGTGTGATCGGCTCGCTCTCCGGGGTGAAGGACTCGCTCGCGGCGGCGAGCTGATACTGGTCGAACAGCTGCTGCGTCGCCGCGAGCAGGGCCGCGTAGTCGCCATCCGCTTTGTAGCGCGCCAGGATGGCCCGCATGTCCTTGGCGAACGTCGCGGGGAGCGGCGTGCGCAGCGCGTTGAACAGCGCTTGTGCCTGAGGGCGGCTCGCGCCTGCGTTGGCCAGGCCGCCTCTGATCGCTTGGGCCAGCTCGCGCTGCGCCCGGTCCAGGCTCTGCCCGAGCGCCGTCGCCCCGCGCTGCTCCTCTAAGTTCGCAAGGATATCGTCGGCCAGCAGCTCCAGGATTCGCTCGTGCTCCTCGGGGTCCAGCCAGTCCTCGGCGCGCGGCTCCTCCGGGGCCGAGCGGATCAGCTCGTGGATCTCGAAGCGGCTGTCGATCACGTAGCGGTGCCGTGTG
Source organism: uncultured Roseiflexaceae bacterium (assembly GCA_937974195.1). Classification (GTDB taxonomy): domain Bacteria; phylum Chloroflexota; class Chloroflexia; order Chloroflexales; family Roseiflexaceae; genus CALJIC01. Next base: position 30,067 of record CALJIC010000146.1, read on the forward strand.
TCGTAGAAGCGCCAGAAGTGCCGGTCGCGGTAGCGGTAGTAGGCGAAGACGCCCTGGCGCTGCCCGCGCCGGACGCTGCTGTGGATGCCGCTCGGCAGATCCTGCACACGCGCCGCCCCGTACTGGCGCAGGTAGGCCAGGAGCTGCTGGCGCATCAGCTCGTTGCCGGCCAGCTCGCTCACCTGCGCCCAGTAGGCCAGGCTGCTGTCGTCGCCGGCGGCCAGCTCGCGCAGCGTGTTGAAGGTGCGCGGCGTGACGAGCTCCCCGAGCACGCTCGCGTCCAGGCCGATCGTCTCGTTGATGGCGCTGAGCTTGGCCTGGATGCGCTCGACCAGGCGCAGCAGGGCCTCCAGCTCATTGTCGGGGAAGATGTTCGCGATCTGGATCGTGCTGTGCGGGCTGCCGAGCCGGTCGATGCGGCCGTTGCGCTGGATCATGCGGGTGGGGTTCCAGTGCAGATCGTAGTTGATCAGCTGCCCCGCGTCCTGCAGGTTCTGCCCCTCGGAGAGGACATCGGTCGCGATCAGCACGTCGATCTCCTCGTCGGGGCCGGGGGCCGGGCTCACGGAGTTGGCGCGCGGCGCGAAGCGCTCGATCAGCCGCTGCCGCTCGCGCGGTGGCACGTCGCTGCTCACCAGGGCGATGCGGCGGCCGGCGAAGCGCGGGTCGGCCACCAGCTGCTCGTGGATGTAGCGCGCGGTATCTTTGTAGTAGGAGAACACCACCACCTTGGCGCCGTCGCGCTCGGCCAGCGCCTGCTTGAACGCCACCAGCTTGTTGTCGTCGGCGGGGGCGATCGGGTCTGTGCGCGCGATGATCGCGTCGAGCAGCTTCAGATCCTTGGTCACGTGGCGGCGGATGTCGTCGAGCCGGTACTGGGCCGGGTCGACCTGCTCCAGCTGCTCGAGCAGTTCGTCCAGGCCGGTCCCGTCGTCGTCCTCCTCCAGCCGCAGGATGCGCCGGTAGACCCCGCTGTGCAGCACCCTCCCGGCCTGGAGCTGCTCCCAGAAGCGCGCCTCGAAGTCGCGCAGGCGGCGGATGCTGCGCCGGAAGGCGGTGACGCTGCTCTCGAAGCGCTTGAGGAGGTTGGTCTTCAGCAGGGCGAGGATGCCGCCGGAGGTGAGCGCGAGCAGCTTCTCGCCGCTCGTCGGCGCCACGAGGTAGCTCTCGGGCGTGTAGGCCGGCAGCTCCAGCTCCTCGATCGCGGCGGTGATCTGCTCGAACAGGCCGCTGTACGTCTCGCCGAGGCTGTAGCGGATGGTCTCGAGCGGCGCGCGGCGCGGGAAGCGCAGCGGCCGGTCGTTGATCGTCACCTCGCCGTAGTTCTCCTCGATGAAGTGGCGCGTGCGGCGGATGACCACCTCCTCCAGCAGGTTGAACAGCGCCCCGCCCGAGCCGCCGGCGCTCTCCGCCTCCTTGAAGTAGCCGCGCAGGCTGCGGATGCCGGCCTCTCGGAAGTAGCCGTCGTTCCCGCGTGTCCAGAGCGCGATCTGGTGGTACAGGTCCCAGAGGCTGTTGTTGATCGGCGTCGCGGTGAGCAGCGTGACGCGCTTGGGCTCGCCGCTGGCGATGATCCGGCTCAGGTTCTGGTAGCGCTGGGTCTGCGGGTTGCGGAAGTTGTGGCTCTCGTCCACCAGCACGAACTCGACGTCGGCGTAGCGCGCCACGGGGAAGTCCTGCCGGCCCAGTTCCTCCATGCCCACGATGGTCGCCGGGATGCGGCTCTCGTCGATCTGGCGCTGCCACAGGTCGCGCAGCTGGGCCGGGCAGACGATCAGGGCGCGGCGGCGCTGGTAGTAGGCGAAGAGCTCGAGAATCTTCTTGCCGATGTAGGTCTTGCCCAGCCCGACGCTGTCGGCGATCATCACCCCGTGGTAGCGCCGCAGGATGCGCTGGGCCTTCTGGAACGCCTCGTTCTGGAAGGCCGCCAGCTCGACCACCGAGCGGGCCGGGTCCACCGCGCGCTCTTTGTCCAGGTCATCTTTGAAGTACTCGTAGAGGGTCTTGATGTAGATCTCGTGCGGCGTGTAGGGGTAGTCGCCGAACTGGCTGCGCCGCAGCGCGTCGATCAGCTCGGCCTTGCAGTCGGCGCTCTCCGGCGCGTTCCACATGCGCTCGTACCAGGCGCAGAAGTCGCGGACGATCGGCGGCTCGCGGTGGACGGCGTTCAGCTCGGTGTTGCCGGTGAGGCCGCTGGCGGTGAAGTTGCTGCTGCCGACGATCGCGGCGCCGTCGAGGAGGTAGGCCTTGGCGTGGAAAAACTCGCCCGGGCCACCGCCGCCGTAGCGGCGCACCTGGACGCTCTCGCGCTCCAGGTAGAGGCGCAGGCGCTCGACGATGGCGCGGGTCGAGGCGCGGTAGCGCTCGCGGCGCAGGTCGCGCGCGAGCTCGTCGGCGATGCGGCTTGTGCCGAACAGCAGGCGCAGGTCGCTCAGCTCTTCGAGCGCGGGCGCCAGCAGCTCGAAGCCGCTCAGGCTGAGGTAGCCGGTGGCGATGTCGGCCCAGGTGCTGCGCCGCAGGAGGCGGGTGAGCGCCTCCTGCAGCGTCATGCTGCCCGCGCGGTTGTCCAGGATGTACGGCACGCCGTCGTCGGCGCGGTGCTCGCGGATCGGTCTTCCCGGCGTCGGTGCGGTGTCTTCGTACATG
>CALJIC010000147.1 GCA_937974195.1 uncultured Roseiflexaceae bacterium
CGGGCGCTTCTTTCAACCCATTGGTGCAGGGAGGTGTGGAAGGCCGCAGGCCCTCCACGATCTCTTTTAACCCGCTGCTCTGCGGCGACACGTCGCCGCAGAGCAGCGGGAACAAGCAGGAGAGGCGAAGCCTCCCCACACCCCTCCAGGGGGCGCGGGGGCGAGGCCACCGCACATCTCAACTACGGGATCTGAAAGGGGTCGAGCGCGAGCGCGTTGGCGCCGGCCTCGGGGAGCGCCGGGCGCGCCCCGGCGCTCAGCGGCAGCCGCTGGAGGCTCGCCGCGTCGTACAGCCCGATCGCGATCCGGTACTCGCCCGGCGGCAGGGCCGGGTCGAGCGGGATGCGCTGCACGAGCGAGTGGTAGTCCCCGCGCGCCCAGATGGTCGTCGGCGCCCGCTCCCCGCCCGGCCGCACGTCCACCTGCCCGATCCGGTTGCCGGCGCTGTCGAAGACGTGCGCGAACAGCATGTAGTCCGCCCCCGGGCTGCCCCGCGCCTCCCACTCCAGCGTCAGCGTGATGTACCCGCTGGACCGCAGCGCCGAGGTGTCCAGCCCGTAGCCGCGCAGGTGGATGGCCTCGCCGAAGTCGGCCGGCAGCGGCGTGGCGACCGGCGGTGGGATCTGGTAGACGTAGGCGTAGTCGATGCCGTTGATGCGCACGGTGTGGATCGGCTCGCGCTCCAGCAGCGGCCGGAAGGTCTCGGGCTTGTCGTCGCGCTGGATCTGGTCGATGTACAGCACGGCGTAGTCGACGCGGCCGGGGGTCTGCCACCAGGCCAGCGGCGCGGCCCCGGCCGGGGCGTACGGGCCCAGCACCGGCTCGTAGCGCGCGGCCACCGGCCGGTCCGCCCCGTTCGGCCGCGAGGCGATGTAGGCGCCGGCCAGCTCGTACCCCTCGCCCCACCCGACCGGCACCACCTGCGCCGCCACCGCGCCGCCGCCGAGCAGCGGGTTGAAGTACGCCAGCGGGTAGGGGTGGTGCAGGGCCAGGTTCAGCCCCAGCGCAGCGGCGGCGATGCCCCACACGAGCGGCTGCCTGTCGAGGGTGCTCCCAAGCGAGCCGGACGCTCGGCGCCGCAGCCAGCCGGCGGCCCGCAGCAGCCCCGCCGCCGCCAGGACGTCCAGCGCCGGGAAGATCGGCAGCACGTAGCGGTCGAACTTCTTCGGCAGGATGCTCATCGCCGCGGTGAAGCCGAGCGCGAACAGCGCCAGCAGCAGCAGCGCGCGGCTCGAGACGCCGGGGCGCCGGGCGGCCCGCTCGTACAGCCAGAAGCCGGCCGCGCACGCCAGCCCGACCGCCGTCCACGGCGCCAGCCGGAACGCCGTCGTCACCAGGTAGAAGAGCGGCCCGGGGTCGGCGACCGCGCGGCCGAGGAAGAAGTTGCCCCAGCCGTGCGGCGCGCCGCCCTCCGCGCTGGCCTGCAGCACGACGCGCCCCAGCGCCCCGGCCGGGTCCACCCAGGCCGCCGGCCACAGCGCGAACCACACGGCCGCCGCGGTCAGGCACCACACCGCGGTCGGGAGGCCGGCCTCCGCCACCAGACCCCTGGCGATGCTCCTCCAGCCGCCGCCGGCGCGGACGACTCCTGTGATTCCCTGGCCGCTCGGCAGCGCTGCGGCAGCGGCGATCAGCGCTATCATCGGCGCGAGCACGATCGCCGGGGACTTGGTCAGGAGCGCCAGCCCGCCGAGCACGCCGCTCAGCACCCACCAGCCCCAGCGGCGCTCCCGGTCGCTGCTGCCAGGGCCTCGGGTGTACTCCGCAAGCTCATGGTCCGGCGACGCGCCGCCGGTCGCCACCAGCGCTGCGAGCAGCGCGAGGGTCATGAACGAGGTGAGCAGCGCGTCGAGGTGCAGCAGCTGCGCGTGGGCGACGAGGAACGGCTCGGCGGCCCACAGCAGCCCGGCCAGGAGCGCGACCCGGCGGTCGAGCAGCCGGCGCAGCATGAGGTAGCCGAGCGCGATCGCCAGGGCGTTGACGAGCGCGAGCGGGAGCCGCAGCAGCGCCAGCCGCGCGCCGAAGTCGTCCGGCGCGACCAGGCCGCGGGCCGAGGCCCACTCGTGGCCAAGCGCGCCCGCTGTCCCGAGCCAGAGCGTGGTCACGCCGGGGTGCCCGATCAAGTTCGTGCCGGCGAAGTCGCCCTGGCGCAGCGCCGCCAGGAAGCGCTCGACCCGCCCAAGCCAGTGGTAGGCCTCGTCGACGGTGAGGAAGTTCCCGGCGAGCGCGCGGGGCGCCAGCGCGAACGCGAACAGCGCCAGCGCCGCCGGCCAGGCAGCCGGCGCGATGACTGTGATGAGGTTCCGGCGCTCTGCGATTGCCATGGCCACAATGCGGTGGGGGCGCAGCGGCTGGCCGGCGGGCGATCAGGCCGCCTACGCGTCCGGCGCGCCCAGCTCCTCGCGGACGGCGTAGATCGGCTTCTGCTGCGCCTCGTAGTAGACCCGCACCAGCAGCTCGGCCAGCAGGCCCAGCGCCAGGAACTGGGCGCCGATCAGGCCCACCATGGCCGCGAGCAGCAGCAGCGGGCGCTCGCCGATGTCCTGCCCGAGCCCCAGGCGCACCACGCCGAGGTAGATGCCGATCAGCACGCCGATCGCGAGCAGCGCGCCGCCCACCCGCCCGAAGATCTGCATCGGCCGGGCCGTGTAGTTGAGCAGGAAGCGCACTGTCACCAGGTCCAGCAGCACCTGCAGCACGCGCTTGAGCCCGGCGCCCGGCCCGACCTCGGGCACCAGGCGCTCGCCCACCTCCACCTCGGCCACCTGCACCCCCTGCCAGCTGGCGACGGCCGGCGCGAGGCGGTAGAGGTCGCCGTACAGGTGCAGCTCGCGCACGACGTCGGCGCGGTAGGCCTTGAGCGGGCAGCCGTAGTCGTGCAGCTGCAGGCGGGTTACCCGGGAGATCAGCCAGTTGCCGAGGCGGGTCGGGAGCGCGCGGGGGATGGTGCGCCGGCCGTTGACCAGGTCGTAGCCCTCTTCGAGCTTGGCCAGCAGGCGCGGGATGTCGCGCGGGTCGGTCTGGCCCTCGGCGTCGATCGTGACAACGACCTGGCCGCGGGCGCGCTCGAAGCCGGCGGCGAGCGCCGCGGTGCGCCCGAAGGAGCGCCGCAGCAGCACGGCCCGCAGCCGCCGGTCGCGGCCGGCGAGCTCCCGCAGCACCTCGAACGTCCCGTCGATGCTGCCGTCGTCCACCGCGATGACCTCGAACCTGAGGCCGTCGAGCGCCGCTGTGAGCTCGGCGAGGCGCGCCGCAAGGGCCGCACGCCGGTTGCGCACCGGCAGGACCACGCTGATGTCCGGCGCGTCTCCCGCTGTGTCGGTGGGGAGGTTCGCAGCCATTCGCCTAGCGTACTTCGGTGGAGACCGCGTCCGGGCGCGGGATGCTCGCCGCGCGCAGGTCGGCGCCGCCGAACAGCACCACCAGCCCGCCCAGCGCGCTGACGATCAGGCGCACGGTGAAGATCATGAACGCCAGCGCGATCGCGGTCGGCGCGCTGACGCCCACCTGGGACAGGTACAGGGTGAAGACCACCTCGCGGGCGCCGAGGTTGTTGACGAAGATCGGCGCGAGCCCGACGATGTCGGTGATCGGCGCCATGAGCCAGTAGATCACCATCGGCGCGTTGATCGCCAGCGCCATGCCGCACAGGATGTGGAGCACCACCCACACCGACTGGAACGCGAACGACAGGGCGAGCACCCCCGCCATCGTTCGCCCCTGCGGGAAGTAGGTGGCCAGCGCGTCAGCGACCTTCTGCATCGGCCGGCGGGCCACTTCCGGCAGCCGGTGGCCGAACATGCGCAGCAGGCCCGGCGCGGCGATCGACCCGGCCATCGCGGCGAAGGCCGCCAGCGTGAACGCGACGGTCAGCCAGCGCAGCGCCGGGTGGGTCACCAGCGGCGTGCCGGAGTGGTCCAGGTAGGCCCACAGGATCGCCAGGTTGGCGATCACCGCCAGCGCCACGAAGCCGGTCAGCCGCTCGAGGAACACCGAGGCGCTGGCCTGGCTGTAGCTGCCGATCCGCCGCCCGAGCTGGGCGACCCGCAGCGCATCGCCACCGATCGTGGTGGGCAGGAAGTTGTTGGCGAACTGCCCGGCGAGGTAGGCCCCCAGCAGCCAGCTGTACGGCTGGGTCTGGCCGCGCGCCTTGAGCAGCATGCCCCACTTGGCGGCGCTCAGCGCGATCCCCAGGAGCTGCAGCGCCACGGCCAGCCCGATGAGCCAGGGGTTAGCCTGCTGCCAGCTCTTCCAGACTTCCGCTGGGTTGGCCTGCCAGATCAAAAAGACGATCAGCCCGCCGCTGATGACCAGCCGGAGCGGACCGAGCAGTCGACGCCACTGCATGAACACCCCATCGCGCCCGGCGCACGCATGGTGCGGGGCGGCTACGCTTCTCCGAGGTCGCGCCATTATAGCACACGCCGCCCGCCCGCTGGCCCCCTCGGCTCAGCCGTCGATCGCCTGGTAGACCGCGGTCCAGAAGTCGAGGGAGATATCCGGCGGGCCGGCGGACGCCCACGAGGTGCCCAGCCCGCCGGCGCTCATGGCCGCCCGTCTGCCGCCTCGGCGAACGAGAGCCCCCTGGCCGCCAGCTCCTCCCGCAGCAGCCGGAGGGCCTTGGGGCCCATGCCGTGCAGCTTCAGCAGCTCGGCCTCGCTGACCCTGGTGAGCTGCTCCAACCGCGTGTACCCGGCCGCCGTCAGCGCGCGCCGCGCCGGGCTGCTGATCTTGGCCGGGAGGTCGCTCTCGGGCTCGCCCCTCTGGCGTGTGTGCTCAGTTGTCACGGCTGTGCTCCTTTGTCTTCGTCAGGCCGAGGCCTCGCTGAGCGGGGTTTCGAGCGGCCGGCCGCTATAGTTCTGCGATAGCACGCGGTACGAGCGGGAGCGCATCGCCAGCAGCGTGACCGCCAGGCCGACCATCCCCGCGACCGTGAACAGCAGCGCCAGCCCGCGGTCCGTGCCGGTGCCGAACCAGCCGCCGAGCAGGTCGACGCCGGCGCCGGTGGTCATGAACGGGATGAAGATGAACTGCGCGATCGGGCCGATCACGAACGCGGTGATCGGCGAGGCCGCCTGCTCGACGCTCTGGGCGAAGCCGAACACCCGCCCCTGCCGCTCCGGCTCGATCACCTTCTGCAGAATCGTCTGCTCGGCCGCCTCGACCGCCGGGACCAGGCACAGCCAGACGAACAGGCCGGCCGTCAGCAGCACGACCGAGGCCTGGAGCGTGAACACGCAGCAGATCGACCACATCGCGATGTTCGCCAGGAACAGCGTGCGCAGCGGGCTTGCCCCCAGACCCCTGCGGGCCACCACCAGCCCGCCGACGATGAACGCCAGGCTCAGGAAGCCCCACAGCGCGCCCCACACCTGCACCGACACCAGCAGCAGGCCGTAGGCGTCCATCAGCGCCATGAAGACCCCGCCCAGGAAGTTGTTGAAGGTGTTGAAGAAGATCAGCCCGAACAGCCCCGGCACCGCCTGGATGGCGTGGATCGTCCCGCGGATGTCGATCGACTCGGTGCGCGCATCCGCCGGCGTCTCGCTGGCGGCGCGCGCCAGCTCGGGGACCGCGATGGTCCAGAGGTGGGCGATGACCAGCACGGACACCCCGACCGCCAGCCCGAGCACCCATAGGACGCCGAGGTAGCCGATCGCCAGGCCGCTGAAGATCGAGGCCGCCAGAAACGCCACGCCGTTGGCGGTGCCGACCATGCCGTTGGCCCGGTCGCGGGTCTCCTCGGGCACCGCGATCGTCACGATCGTCGAGAGCGCGATCGAGCGCAGGTTGCCGGCGATGGCGCCGAACAGCGTGAGCACCACGAAGACCCACAGGATCGGGCTCGCCGCATCGGCGAAGATCTCGTGCGGCGTCGTCCCGTAGATTGCGGCGGCGACCCCGTAGAGCAGCAGCGAGCCGGCGCTCGAGAGCAGCATCACGCTCTTCTTTCTGTAGCGGTCCACCAGCGAGCCGAGGAAGAAGCCGGAGATCGCGACGGTGCCGGTGTACACGCCCGCCATCACCGATGTGGCGATCACCGAGCGCGTCTCGAGGTACACCCAGAAGGTGACGGCAAACCAGACAAACGTGTTGGTCAAAAACGCAACGAGCGAGTTCCCGAGAATGGCATAGAATGTCTTCATTGCCTCTTCATAATCAAGGGCTTACGCGGAGATCTCACCTCGCACCCCTTGGTGGGGTTTGGGGAGGCGAAGCCTCCCCAGCATCTCCCTCTTTCCGCGGCTCTGCGGCGACTTTGTCGCCGCAGAGCCGCGGAACAAA
>CALJIC010000148.1 GCA_937974195.1 uncultured Roseiflexaceae bacterium
GGTTGTCTGCTTAGATGACACCCCGCCGCGAGGTGCTACACTCACTTCACGCTAGCCTCACCCCGCCCTGAACAACTAATTATGGATGCGGCCGATGCCCCCATCGTCAACCCGCGGCCTCACTCGGCAGATCGTCCGGTTCCAGGCCCTCCTCGAGGCCCTGCGCGAGGGCCCGCTGAGCCTGGCTGAGCTCACGGCGCGCCTGGGCGCCGCCTACCCGCCCGGCGACAGCGCGCGGCGCATGATCGACCGCGACCGCAAGCACCTGGCGGCCCTCGGGATCACGATCGAGCGCGCCCCTGGGCCGACCTACGTTCTGCGCGGCGGCCTGCCGGCCTTCACCCCCGACGAGCTGCGCGCGCTCGCGCTGATCCGCGACGCCTTCGACGCGCGCCACCCGCAGGCCGCCCTGGTCGCCGCGCTGCTCGACCGCCTCACCGCCGGCCTCGCCGAGCGCGAGCGGCGCGACTATGAGCGGCGCGCCGCGCGGCGGGCGCCACTGCGGCCCGCCATCGACTACGCCCCCTACGCGGCTCTCATCGAGCAGCTGGAGCGCTCCATCGCGGTGCGCCAGCCGGTGCGCTTCCGCTACCTGCCGACGAGCGGGCGCGAGCGCGTGCACCCCTACGTCGAGCCGTACGAGATCGAGTTCTACGACCGCCACTTCTACCTGGTGGGCTACACCTCGCTCAGCCGTCAGACCCTCGACTTTCGCATCGACCGCATCCGCGACCTCGCGGGGCTCGACCAGCGCCTGCCGCCGGGCGTGGAGCGCCCCCGCCCCGCCGTCACCTTCCGCTATCGGCTCGCGGCGCCGCTCGCCCAAGGAGAGCTGAGCCAGCGCTTCGAAGAGCAGCGCATCATCGAGCGGCTGGAGAGCGGCGATGTGATCGTCGAGGCCCAAGGCCGCAACGACTTCTTCATCATCCAAACCCTGCTGCGCTACCGCGCCAACGCCGAGCTGATCGACCCGCCCTGGCTGCGCAGGAGGATGGCCGAGGAGGTGCGAAGGTTGGCCGAGATCTACCAAGATTAAATGTCCTCGGACTCAATGAGTCCTGGCGGGCATGCTATGGTGAGAGGAGAAGGCTAGACCCCACCAGGGCGCATTTGCGACGGGCCGATTCGCTACGCTGGCGGTAGCGAGGAGCGACCATGCAGATCAGCACTCTCCCGGTCTACTCGAAGCTGGCCGATCCGGCCGATGTGGCCGCCGAGCCCGAGCTGGCGGCGCGCCTGCCAGAGGGCTGGAAGCTCTCCCTGCACCAGCTGGAGACGTACCGCGCTATGCGGGACCCCAGCGTCGATGTTGTGATCAACACGGCGATGACGGGGGATGGGAAGAGCTTGGCCGGGCAGTTACCCCTGCTCGCCGATCCGCAACACAATGGCACTCTAGCCCTCTTTCCTACCAACGAGCTACTACAGGACCAATACGCTAGCGCGACGCACATCTTGCCGCGATGGAACCGCCCGGCCTCCTGGGCTGGCATGCTCTACGGCGCTCGCCTCGACGAGCTCGTGGCCACTGTCGAAGAACTGCAGCGCCCAGAGGTGCTGTTGCGCGAACTGAACAATCACCGCCTGACCCTTTCTAACCCCGATATTTTCCACGCCATCCTTCAGTTTCACTATCAGCAGTACGGGCGGAGCCCCGATCACGTCGCCTCACAAATCGCAACATTGTTCGACCAACTGACCTTCGACGAGTTCCATATCTTCGAGACGCCACAGGTAGTCGCTGTGCTCACCGGGCTGATTTTCCTGGCGACCCAGCAGCCTCAACTCAAAACGCTCTTTCTGTCGGCGACACCCACGCCCGAGGTTCTCCGGCTCCTCAACCGCGCCGGCTTCGGCGCTCGTCTGCGGCTGATCGACCCGCAGGCAGCGGGCTGGTACCACCACGGCGAGCATCCCGGCGCCGGTTGGCGCCCGATCCTGCAAGGCTGCAACATCCATTTTGCCGAGGGCGGGGCTGAAGATTGGATCGAGGCGGGGGGCGAACAGACATTGCTGAACTGGTTCCGCGAGCATCGCCCCGGCGCCAAAGCGGCGCTGATTGTCAACTCCGTGGCGACTGCTCTGCGCTTGGTGGAACGCCTGAGACCAGCCTTGGCACGCGAAGGGCTGACGGTCGAGGCGAACACCGGCCTCACAGGCCGCGCGACACGCAAGGCCTCGTACGAGGCGGATCTCTTGATCGGCACCTCCACTGTGGACGTAGGAGTGGATTTCCGCATCAACCTGCTGGTCTTCGAGTCGAGCGGCGCCGGCACCTTCCTCCAGCGCCTCGGCCGGCTCGGCCGCCACACCAGCTACACCGATCGCGACGGGCGGGTGCACCGCTTCGAGGCCTTCGCCGCCCACGCCCTGGTGCCGCGCTTCATCTACGAGCGGCTGACGCTGCCGGGACCCGACCGGCCGGCGCCCCTTGTCGATGGCGGAGTCTATACGCGGGAGGAGCTCGCCCGGGTGGTCAGGGAGCAGTTCCCGCAGCCCGCCCGCTTCGAGCACTACACCCGGCTCTGGGGGCGCTTCGTGCCGGCGAAGGTCTTCCAGATGCTCTCGCGGAAAGAGCTACGCGCGTCGTTTGGCCCTGTGCGTGACCTGCTTAAGCAGCGGTATTACAACCTGATTGGCACCAGTGTTGTGAAGGCGTGCAAAGAGTGGGAAGAGCGCGACGCGCAGGGTGAAGGTCTCCTCATCCATGAAGCCCAGTCGTTTCGGGGCGGTAGCACCTTCGACTGTGGGGTGCTCAAGGATGATGAGGATGAGCCGCTCATCTATAACCTGTTCTGGCTTCTGGCGAACGCGCACCTCGAGTGGATGAGCGCTGAGGCGTTCTTCGCTGCCGTTCGGCGCTTAGGGCGTTCCGACAGGCCTTACACACGCGGCTTCCAGAAGTTCTTCTTCCGCTGGCGCGGCCTGCGCTCGCGGTCCGAGCCGGTGACAATCATCCTCAGCCCGCAGGTCGCCCGTTGGGGGCCGGAGCGCCAGCAGAGCGCGCAGGTGCTCCCTGGAATCCAGGTGGATTGCGCCGGCCACGAGTTCTTGCCCCGCCTGAACGCCGCGCTGATCGACGATCCGTGCGTCGGCCTGATCGTCCCCGCTCACGAGCCGCAGCAGTTGCGGCGCGCGCGCTATCTTCCCCCGGGGCTCCGGCTGCTGCCCTACAGAGCTGATGGCGAGGGAGGCATGCAGAGCGGCACCATAGCGTTTGGCCGCGACGCGCTGCTGCTCGACAGCCAGCTACGCACTAGGCCGCTGGGCGGCTCGCCCGAGATGCCGCTGATCTTCTAACACGAGGTGACGGTGATGTTGCACTCCCCGCCCGATGACGATCTCGCGCCGGAGCCATTCGATGCGGCCGAGGATCTCTCCGAGGAGGCTGCTGAGCGACTAGAGCGGCGCGGTCAGCCCGTGCGGCCGAAGTTAGCCCCCGAGCCGCTCTTCGCCCTCCTCTTGCGCGACGCCATTAACGCCATCGATCCCAACGATCTGGTGTTGGCCGACTACGCCCGCCACGTCGCACCCTCGCTCTCGGCGCTGCTCGGTCACGCCGCCGCGAAGGGCGGCGACTTCGCTGTGCGCAAGCGCGAGGCCGGGACTCCCGCCGAGGAGGTGGAGCGCTACGGCGCCGACCAGAGCATGCGCGCCCATATTGTCAACGGGCTGCTGCCGGCGGCCCGCGTGGCGCGCACGCTCCGGCGCTGGGGCGCGCGGCGCTTCGTCGACGAGTTCGACGAGCCGACGTACCGCCTCTTCTGCGCCGGCTACACGCTCCACGACTGGCTCAAGCTCCCGCAGGTGGACGCCGAGCTGCGGGCGGTGGGCCTTGAGCACCACACGGTGAATGTCGCCGTCCACCTGGCCGATGTTGAGCGCATCGTCGGCGCCTGGTGCGAGCGCCTCGGCCTCGACGCCTTCCTGGCCCCCATCGGCGGCGCCGCGGCGAACCTCCACGCGCTCATCTACATCGCCACGAATACGCAAGTCCTGTGGGGCACGATGCGCAATCTCGCCGCCCTGCCGGGCCTGCGCGCCCGCGGCCGCAGCCTGCGCCTCGCCACCGACCTGGCCACGCTCGCCGACTACCTGGCCTACCTGGGGCGCACGCCGGTCGCGGCGGCCCAGCACCCCTCGATCCTGCGCGTGCTGGAGGGCTTCCACGACAACGCGGTGCAGGCCACGCTGACTTACCATCACCTCGCCGATGTGCGCGGCGTGCTCACCAGCATCATCAACAACGCCGCTGTGGAAGCCTGCTGCGTCCCCGGCCAGCGCGAGCCGCTGCTCTACGCGCCCACGGGCGTGGTCTACCTTGAGCGCCGCGGCGCGCCCGCGGCCCCGCAGGTCGCCGATGTGGCCGAGAGGACGGTGGCCCGCATCCGCGAGCTCTGCCAGCGCCAGCTCCGCGAGAACCTGACGGGCTTCAGCCGCGATGGGAAGGGCATCAAGTACGCCGACTACTACAAGCTGTTCTTCTCGCCCAGGGAGCTCGCCCTGCTGGTGGCGCAGTTCGCCGAACGACGCATAGGCGGCAAGGATGCTGCCGCCGGGAAGCGCTACGCCAATATCGCGGCCAAGGGGATGGCCCCGCCTGGAACCGACCTGGATCTGCCGGGCGCCGTGGAAGTGGACCGCATCGCCGAAACCTGCGCGCTGCTGGTGAAGCTCGCTGCCGAGCACGCCCCTGACCTCGACGCCGAGGGGCTGCTGCTGGAGCTGATGGGCGTGACCGAACTGCGGGAGTTGGTGCGCCAGATCAACGGCAACAAGACCGCCGGCGGCGTACCCTACGGCTGGTACTACGCCGCGGGCGTCTATCGCCGCAACACACCTGGCCTCGACGATCAGCAGTGGATCGAGCGGCTCCATGCCCTGACGGCCGCCGTCGCCGCCCGGCTCCCCGACACGCCACCGACGGCGGCGGCCGGCTGGGGCGAGCTGCGGCGCTATGTGGCCGATCACCTGCGCTTCGGCGAGGCCGGGCCTGATGATCTGACCGCCCGCCTGCAGGCAGAGCTCGCCCGCTACAGCGGCGCGCGCAAGAGCGGCCGTGGCGCCACGACGGTCTGCGCCCTCTGCTCCTCGCCGTATAGCGTAAGCGTTCAACAGGAGGCGGCCATCCTCTTCGCGCCGATGGTCTACACCAACAAGCAGCCGCTCCACGGCAGCAAGGCGATCCGCCATATCTGCGCCGTGTGCGGGGCGGAGATGATGCTGCGCCAGCTGCTGATGAAGCGCGGCCGCGAGAGCGGCGGCAACTTCGAGAAGCGCAAGCTGCGCTATCTCTTCTTCTACCCGACCTACTTCTTCACCCCCGAGAGCCTGCGCATGCTGCGGGCGCTCCACGACCGGCTCAAGCGGGTGCGCTTCACCGACCTGCGCGGCCTGCTCCTGCCGGCGCCCGACGCGCCCGAGATGCGGCTCGACCTCAGCCCCGAGCTGTTCCAGCGCATCGAGGAGCTGATGCTCCACCCGAGCGAGATCGCCCGCGACGAGGACGACCGGCTCTTCCGCCTGCGCTTTCCGCCGAACGAGCCGATCACCTTCAGCTTTATCGGGATCCCGCCCGCCGAACGCGATGCCAAAGACGCCGAGGCTTGGGTCACTCCCGCTTTCCTGGCCCTGGTGCTGCCGCTGCTGCTCGACATTAAGGTGGTGGCCAGCGAGAGCCTGCTGCCGATCGTCCAGGAGGCGACGGAGCTGCCCGAGACGGTGGCCTTCGACGCGCCCCACGCCTTCGTCGGCCGCCTTGTCGGTCCGGCCCGTCTCAACCTGGATCAGCTGATGCCGGCGCTGCAGCGCCTCACCGCCGGCTACCTCATCCACCTCGATGGCAACGCGAAGATGGGGGCGACCGGCTACGACTACCGCTGGCACGATCTGCCGGCCCTGGCGCGCAACCTCGAGACCTCGCCGCTCTACGCCTTCCACTACCTCAAGAAGGGCCAGCGGCGCGAGGGCGCCGATAGCTTGCCTGGGGCAAAAGCCGCCCTCTATGTCGATCTCGTCACCCGCTATCTGGAAGATGGGAGCCACACGATGTCTCACGCACGGGAGCTCACGCTGCGCTACCGCCGCTTCTACCGCCACCGCAAGGGGCGCCTCAACAGCAACAGCATTGTGCGCCCGCTGAGCGAGGCGGCCAAGGCGCTGCTCACCGCAGACCTGCGCCTCTTCAACGATGTCGATTCGCTGCTGGAGGTGGTTCGCAGCCGCCTCGAGCAGTTTGTCGAGCGGGTCAGCAAGGATAAGGCCGATGGCGTCGTGCCCGTCTGGCTCTACGAGAAGGATCAGCTTCAGGAGCAGCTCGCCGAGGCGATCGACTCCTTCGCCCGCTACTTTGTCGAGACGATCTACCGCGATGTGTTCAGGCAGGACCGGGCGGCCCTCGCCGGTAAGCAGCTCAACCTGCTCAAGAACGCCTGCGAGTCGATCTACCTGGCCGAGCAGCGCCGCGAGTGGCGCGAGCGCGGCGAGCAGCCCGAGGCCCGCCAGGACGACGAGACGGACGCGTAAGCCCTATCAGCAAGCAAGGAGACAACATCCAATGCTAACCACGAGCTACTTCCCCGCCAGCGTGCCTCCCCGCCCGTCCGGCCGCTACGCCCACATCGTGCTGCTGCGCGAGACCGACTCCTACGCCCTGTTCCAGACCGACGGCGAGCTGAACACCGCCCGCGTCCAGGCTGGAGTCGAGCAGCGCGAGCTGATCACCCGCATCACCATGTTCAAGCGCAAGCAGACCACCCCCGAGCGCCTGGTCGGCCGCGAGCTGCTGCGCCGCTACGGCCTGGTGAGCGAGGCGCAGGCCGGCGAGGGCAAGGCCGACGCGCGCGGCGTGGCCGTCGATGCGGCGGGCCTGCCGATCTGCGACTACAACGTGGACTTCTGCAAGCAGTGCCCGGACTGCATCAGCTACGGCTTCGCCATCGGCGACGCCGGCTCCGAAAAATCGAAGGTTTACAGCGACACGGCCTATAGCCTGACCGCCTTCGACGCCAGCCACGAGTCCTTCACCCTCAACGCGCCCTACGAGGGCGGCACGATGAGCCGCAAGGGCGAGGTGACCAGCCGGATCAACGAGCAGGACCACGTCCGCCCCCAGACGCTCTTCCCGGCGGTGATCACCGTGCGCGACCTGACGGCCCCGCTCTTCCTCTATGTGCTCAGCAACGTGCTACGCGCCCGCCGCTACGGCGCCCAAACCACGCGCACCGGCACGATGACCAATCATCTGCTCGGCATCGTCCTGACGGACGGCGAGATCTTCTCCAACCTCCACTTCACCCAGCGGCTCTACGATCTGCTGGTGCAGCGCGGCGAGATCGACCCGGCGCAGCCGGTGTCGGTAGCGGCCGCCCGCGCTGCGGCCGATGAGCTGGTGCCGGCGCTGCTCGCCGAGGATCGCGTCGCCGTTAGCCAGCACCTGCGGGGGGAGGCGCTGGCGGCTTTCCTCGACGACCTCGGCAGCCGCACCCGCAGCGAGGACGGCATGCGCGAGCTACTTCAGGCCGCGGCCCGCGATAGCGCCACCTACCACGCGGCCTACATCCAGAAGAAGGGCAAGAAGTAGGAGCGGGCCATGCATCTCTACGCCTGCACCCTGACGCTCCACGAGCCGCTCTTCTTCGCCACCCGCGAGATTGGGCGGCTCTACGAGACCGGGCGCTATCTGCACAACTACGCCCTGACCTATGCCCTCGGGCTCGCGGCCTCGCCCTGGTTCCACCGCGAGCAGGTGCCGCACTACGCCGACGACCTCGCGCCCCTCGCCGGTCGGGTCTATGTCACCCCGGCGCAGCCTGCGAGCGCCACCTTCCAGCTCGCCACCTTCAAGTACGGCGAGGAGATCCTGCACGTCGAGATGCGTCAGGCGGAGCGCAACACCCCGTCGTTCGGCCGCGCCAAGGAGCTCGCCCCCGCGTCGACCTTCCGCTGCTACGTGCTCAGCGCTGCGCCGCTGACGCTGCCGCGCTGGATCCGGCTCGGCAAGTGGCACAGCAAGGCCCTGGTCGAGGCGGAGGAGCTGGAGGCGGTTGAGCGGGCCGGGGCCTACGTGGCCGCCTGCCCGCTCAACCCGCTCGACGTGCCGCCCGGCACGCTGCTAGCCTTCGACATCATCTCGATGCCGCCGGCGAGCCTCGTCGCCAACGCCCGCTGCCAGGGGCAGCACTACGCGCTCCCCGGCGGCCAGGGGATCCCCCTGGGCATGGCCTACAGCTTCCCGCGCTGAGAGGAGCCGCCCGTGTCCTCTGTCCCCGACCTCTACGCCTTCGTCGTCCGGCTCCACCCCGCCGGCGACGGCCCGGCGCCCCGCCCGCAGGGCCAGGGCGCGCAGGCGCTCTTCCTCGATCTGGTGCGTCAGGTCGCGCCCGACCTCTCCGCCGCGCTGCACGCCGACGCGCCGAGCAAGCCCTACACCGTCGCCGTGCTCCCCCCGCGCCGGCGCGACCTCGTCGAGCTGCGGGTCTCGCTGCTGAGCGCCGACCTGTTCCAGCCCTTCGTCCAGGCTCTGCTGCGCCAGATGCCCGGCGAGGCCCCGCTGCGCCTCGGCCAGGCGGCCCTGCGCCTCGGCGACGTCATCGGCACGCCCGCGCCGCAGGGCCACCCCTGGGCCGGCTACGGCAGCTTCGCCGAGCTGCACGCCCGCGCCGCGCCCGCCCGCGCCGTGGCCCTGGAGTTCGCCACCGCCACCGCCGTCGGCCAGGGCTCCCGCCCCGATGGCCGCCCGCGCCTCGCCATCCTGCCCGACCCGGCCCTGATCTTCCCCAGCCTCGCGAAGCGCTGGAACGAGCTGGCCCCGCCGGAGCTACGCCTCGACCTCGACGCCGTAAAGGCCGCCGCCGCCGACACTC
Source organism: uncultured Roseiflexaceae bacterium (assembly GCA_937974195.1). Lineage (GTDB taxonomy): Bacteria > Chloroflexota > Chloroflexia > Chloroflexales > Roseiflexaceae > CALJIC01. The sequence continues at coordinate 8,865 of CALJIC010000148.1, forward strand.
TCGTGAGCCGCTACCGCGCCGAGTCCGTCGAGATCTCGCTCGGCAAGGGGCCGCAGAAGGGCTTCGTCGGGGTTGCAACTTACGAATTGCCCTCCGATCCGGCGCAAGCTCGTATGCTCGGCCTCCTCGCCGACGCCGCGCTCTTCCTTGGCGTCGGCGTGAAGACCGCCCGCGGCATGGGCCTCTGCCGGCGCCTGCCCGAGCGCGAGCCGCGATGAGCGCCCAGGTCGGCCCGCCCGAGCTGATCCCCCTGGCGATGCTCAACGCTCTCGCCTACTGCCCGCGCCGCTTCGGCTACGAGTTCATCCAGGCCGAGATGCTCGTCAACGAGCATGTGCTCGAGGGCCTCCTCCGCCACCAGGGCGTGGACCTCGGCGGGCGCGCGTGGCTGGCCGAGGCTGCCCAGGAGCGGCGGGTCTACGTCTGGAGCGAGCGCCTGCGCGTGGCCGGCTTCTGCGACCTGGTGGAGCTCAGGGGCGGGGTGCGCTACCCCGTCGAGTACAAGAAGGGCCGGCCCGGGCGCTGGAGGAGCGACCACGTGCAGCTCTGCGCCCAGGCGCTCTGCCTGGAGGAGCGGACCGGGCGCGCGGTCGAGCGCGGCTTCATCTTCTACTTCGCCGCCCGCCGCCGCGAGGAGGTCGTCTTCTCCCCCGAGCTGCGCGCCGAGGTGGAGCGGCTGGCCGCCGAGGCGCACCGCCTCGCGGCGGCCGGTGCGCTCCCGCCGCCCACCGACAACCCCGCAAAGTGCCGCGACTGCTCGCTGGAGCCGCTCTGCCTGCCCGACGAGCTGCGCCGGCTGGCGGACGCGCCGGGCTGGGAGGGGGACACGCGATGATCGAGACCCTCGGCGAGGGCGTGGAGATCCTGATGGCGACGCTGTATCTGACCGAGCAGTACAGCCTGGTGAAGCTCGAGGGCGAGGCGCTGCGCGTGCAGCCCTCCGGCGGGCGGCCGGGCCAGGTGGTGCGCGTGCCGCTGAACAAGGTCGAGCAGGTGATGGTGCTTGGCGAGGTGACCCTGACGACCGCCGCGCTCCACGCCCTGCTGGAGCGCCGCGTCCCCGTGCACTACCTGACGGCGCACGGGCGCTCGCGCGGCGCGCTCGTGGCCGACTGGGGCAAGAACAGCGGGGTGCGCCTGGCCCAGTACGCCCTCTGCCGCGACGCGGCGCGCGGCTTCGCTGTGGCGCGGCAGTGCGTGGCCGGCAAGCTGCTCAACATGCGCACGCTGCTGCTGCGCTACGCCCGCGGGCGCGAGGACGGCGCGGCGCTGCAGGAGGCGGCGCAGACCATCCGGGGCTGCCTGCGCGAGCTGGCGCGCCTCGCGCCGCCGGCCGAGACGGGCGACCGCATGCACGGGCTGGGGCCGCTGCTCGGCCTGGAGGGCGGCGGGAGCGCGGCCTACTACGGCGTGCTCGGGCGGCTGCTCAAGGGCGACTGGGGCTTCCCGGGGCGCGCGCGGCGCCCGCCCACCGACCCGGTGAACGCGCTGCTCTCCTTCGGCTACACCCTGCTGACCAACCAGGTCGTCTCGCTGGTCCACGCCGTCGGGCTGGACCCGGGGCTGGGCGTGCTGCACCAGCCGGGCTTCGGCAAGCCCGCGCTGGCCCTCGACCTGGTCGAGTGCTTCCGGCCGATCATCGTCGACTCGGTGGTGGTGACGATGATCAACACCGGCCAGCTCGCGCCGGACGACTTCGAGGCGGAGCTGGGGTCCTTCCGGCTGCGGGACGGGGCGCGGCGCAGCTTCATCGAGAAGCTGGAGGCGCGGCTGAGCGAGCAGGTGCAGCACCCGCTCTTCGGCTACCGGGTCAGCTACCGGCGCTGCATCGAGCTCCAGGCGCGGCTCTTCGCCAAGTACGCGCAGGGGGAGATAGAGCGCTACGTGCCCTTCACCGTACGCTGAGCGCCGCGCGGCGCCGGGCCGGGCGCGTCGTACCAGGCGGATTGGAGGGGACGATGGGCGCTGCCACCGAGGCCGCTCTCTACGTGATAGCCTACGACATCCCCGACGACAAGCGGCGGGGCAAGGTTCACCGGCTGCTCTGCGGGTACGGCAGCTGGACGCAGTACTCGCTGTTCGAGTGCTGGCTGACGCGGCGGCAGTTGCTGGAACTGCGGGCGAAGCTGGCGCCGCTCCTGCTGGAGGAGCGCGACAGCGTGCGCCTCTACCCGCTCTGCGGGGCGTGCCAGGGCAAGGTGATCACCGTGGGCGGCGCCCGTCCGCAGGATCCGGCGGCGGTGATCCTGTGAGCCTGCGCGATTCGAGCGGCGAAGCATGGGGCGAATCCCCGGGAGGCGCTCGCATGGAGCCATTCCCCATAGCAAAGCCTAATCGGCTGTGGTACACTTCCCGTGAGGGCCGCGCGGCCCGCGCGGCGGCGCCGTCCGCGGCGAGGCGCTCGAATCAGGCCGCGTCCAGCCCGCCCGGAAGCCCTCCCGAGCGGCGCCGTTCAAAAGCCCAATCATCCGCCCGGCGGATTGAAACTAGGCGTGGTGGGCGGCGATGGCCGCGGTGTAGGCGGGTTCAAAAGCCCAATCATCCGCCCGGCGGATTGAAACATCGCACGCTCATACGCGCGATTGCAGAGGATTTAGGAGTTCAAAAGCCCAATCATCCGCCCGGCGGATTGAAACATCCTGCCATAGCACGAAATGTAGGAGTAGAGTTAAGTTCAAAAGCCCAATCATCCGCCCGGCGGATTGAAACTTCTACGTCATCAGCATAATAAAAGGCCGGGGCAGTGTTCAAAAGCCCAATCATCCGCCCGGCGGATTGAAACGTATCTACCTATCCTTAACGTTATTTCGTGCGTCTCAGGCGTTCAAAAGCCCAATCATCCGCCCGGCGGATTGAAACTCAACTATGCGGGGGATTACACAGAACATCAAAAAGTTCAAAAGCCCAATCATCCGCCCGGCGGATTGAAACAACCAGATGCAACTAATCAAGAGACACAAGAACCTGAAGTTCAAAAGCCCAATCATCCGCCCGGCGGATTGAAACAGATAAATCCTGGCAATTTGATGCGAGTTACATCTCGTTCAAAAGCCCAATCATCCGCCCGGCGGATTGAAACATTTTTCAGAGCCGGTAGAGACTGTCACCCGCTACAGTTCAAAAGCCCAATCATCCGCCCGGCGGATTGAAACAGGTTAAACCAGAGTTACAGCGGAAAGGCCCACCGTTTAGTTCAAAAGCCCAATCATCCGCCCGGCGGATTGAAACCTGATCTGATACCCTGGCCCCACTTCCCCCGCTATTTGTTCAAAAGCCCAATCATCCGCCCGGCGGATTGAAACTACGTGCCATGGGAGCACGTAGAGGAAGAGGGTGCCAAGTTCAAAAGCCCAATCATCCGCCCGGCGGATTGAAACACTGAGGTTCGTGCGGCCGGGCCGGAGCCGAAGCTCTAGGTTCAAAAGCCCAATCATCCGCCCGGCGGATTGAAACCGACACGGACGAGGACGAGCTCCAGGACCCAGACGTGGGTTCAAAAGCCCAATCATCCGCCCGGCGGATTGAAACCAACCTAAAGCGCGACCCGCTCAGCGCGTGAACGCTTGTTCAAAAGCCCAATCATCCGCCCGGCGGATTGAA
>CALJIC010000149.1 GCA_937974195.1 uncultured Roseiflexaceae bacterium
GGGTGCAGGGGCGAGGCCCCTGCCGCGGGTCCAGGGGCGCGGAGCCCCTGGCGCCAGCCGCGCGCAGCGGCGCCCACGCTGAGCTGAGCCAAGCCCTAGCCTAGCAGCAGCACCACCGCCAGGATGATCGCCATCACGGCGATCACCGCGTAGAGGTAGATCCGCTCCATGTCGTACAGCGACGAGTCGCCGCGCACGGTGTTGTCGAACCCGATCAGCTGCAGCGTGTGCGGCTTGTCGCGGTAGCGGTAGTCCACCTCGGTCACCGGGACGCCTTTGATGATCAGCTCGGCCGCGATCAGCCGCGCGTCCGGCCCGCCGCCCTTGAGCGCCTCCTCGAGCGCCTCCTTCAGCGGCGCCACCTGGTACCAGCGCCCCTCGCGCGGGTCGATGCGGCTCCGGTAGACCTCCTGCGCCTTGGCCTGGATCGTCAGCTTGTGCAGCCCGCTGATGTCGTCCTCGGTGAAGTACGCGCGCCCGTGGCGCGACCAGGTGAAGACCTTCTCCTCCATCAGCGACCCGGTCCCCTCGCAGCGCGGGCAGTCCTGCGTGCCGTAGCCGCGGCACGTCGGGCAGTCCTCCTGGAACGTCTCGTTGCGGCTCTTGCCGTCGGCGTCGGTCACGCGCTGGGTGCGCGTCACCGTGCCCTTGCCGCTGCAGGTCTTGCAGGCCATCTTGGTGGCGCCGTTGCACTCGCCGCAGGGGACGATCCGCTGCGAGCCGGGGATGACCATCGTCTCGGGGGGCGCGTCGATGAACGGCTCCTGCTCCGGCACCGGCGCGGACCACAGGTCCATCTCGTGGTTGAGCCCGGTGAGCGCGCCGCCGTGGTGGACGACCTGGCGCGTCTGGGGCTGGGTGCGGGTCTCGTAGTGGGCCCGCAGCTCGTAGAGGTACACGTTGTAGCTGACGATCTGCTCGGGCTGGATGATCTGGCCGAGCAGGGGCCGCCTGAGCAGGCCCTGGCGGCTCCAGCGGTCCAGCTGGCGCCGCACCGCGTCGACCCGGTGCAGGCCGTCGGCACGGCTGCGGCTGCGCGACACGAAGTCGCTGTCGAGCAGGTCGCCGGCCACCGTCTCCAGCGGGTTCTCGAGCCACTCCGCGACCGCCTCCCAGCGCGACTCCTCCATGTCGCCCGTGGCGTCGTCCAGCTGCTGGCGCAGGGCCTGGCGCAGCGCGGCGATCGCCTGGGCGGCGCTGCCGTAGCGCTGCGACGGCTGAGCGGCCATCAGCCGCGCGATCACCCGGTCCGCCCCGGCGAGCGCGGGGTTGTGCTCCGCGAGCGAGGGCGGCGGGCCGCCGGGGGGCGGGATCTCGCCGCTGAGCATCTGGTACAGCACGACGCCGAGGCTGTACAGGTCCTGCGCCGGAGACGGCTGGCCGGCGGCGAAGCTCTGCTCCGGCGCCGAGTACGGCGTCTGGTAGTCGGCGTCGTCGATCTCGGAGAAGTCGGGCGTCTCAGGGCCGGCGGCCAGGCTGAAGTTCGTCAGGTAGGCCGTGCCCTGCGGCGTGACCAGGATGTTGGCCGGCTGCACGTCGCGGTGGACGATCCCCTCGCTGTGCAGGAAGTCCAGCGCCGTCCCGATCTGCGAGAAGATCCGCAGCGCCGGGATGACGCCGAGCGGCCCGCCCGCCAGGTGCTCCTCCAGAGGGCGGGCGTCCAGCTGCGGCGTCACGATGTAGTCGCCATAGCGGTCGTCGTGGCCGGCGTCGATCACCGGCAGGATATTCGGGTGGCTGAGGCGCGCCGCGAGCTTCCCGGCCAGCTGGAAGCGGCTCGCGGAGATCCAGTCCGTCCGGCGCAGCACGTGGACCAGCACCGGGCGGTCCAGCGCGATGTGCGACGCCCGGTACACCGTCGCCAGCTCCTCTTGGCCGACGCGCTCGATCAGCCGGTAGTTCTGGAGGTCGTGCCCGTTATCCGGCCGCCCTGGGTCCAGCTTGCTGCTCTTGCCGGCCGCCGGACGCGAGCGGGCGTTGGAGGTGGTCATCGTCGGAAGTCCTTACGGCGACACATACGGGGCATAGTATAGCGCCGCACGCCAGCAGGCGCAAGGAACAGAGATGCGCGCGCACACCCCCTTCGTGCACGCGGAGGCAATGAAAAGAATTAGTCAATTATAGCACAAATGTTTTCATTCCGCAAGCTCAGCCGCGCCGCGCGGGGCGCTGCAAAGGGGCGGATGGCGCCCGTCGCCGCATTCTGAATTCGGATAAAATGTGGCGCTACGGTAGACCCAATCTCAGTTGCGCCCGTAATAGGCGAATGCTATACTCCACCGGGTGATGAAACCCTGTCTTAACCTGCCACGCCGTGCTGGAACAAAGTAGAGGCTCCTGATGTCCGCTCGCAAGAAGCGCTGGGTGCTTCGTGACCCCGCGCCGCCCCATGTGATCGCCGCCAACGGCAGGTCGCCGCTTCTGGCGACGCTGCTCTACCAGCGCGGCCTGCGTGACCCGGACAGCGTCAGCGCCTTCCTCACCGCCGACTACAAGCGCGGGCTCCACGACCCCTTCAAGCTCAAGGGAATGGAGGCCGCCGCCGACCGCATCGCCGCCGCCATCCGCGATGGCGAGCTGATCGCGGTGTATGGCGACTTCGACACCGATGGCGTGACGTCGGTGGCGCTGCTGGTCCAGGCGATCGGCGCGATGGGCGGCGAGATTCAGCCCTACATCCCGCACCGCGTCCGCGAGGGGTACGGGCTCAACACCGAGGCGATCGACACCCTGGCCGCCGGGGGTGTGCGCCTGCTCATCACGGTGGACTGCGGCATCAGCAACGCCCGGGAAGTGGCCTATGCGCGCAGCCACGGCATCGACGTGATCGTCACCGACCACCACACGCCGCCGCCTGTGCTGCCCGAGGCCGTGGCTGTGATCAACCCGAAGCAGCCCGGCTGCCAGTACCCGTTCAAGGACCTGGTCGGCGTCGGCCTCGCCTTCAAGCTGGTGCAGGCGCTGGTGCGCCGCGGCGTGCCCTTTCCGCTGCGCGGGCGCGATCTGCTCGACTTAGTGGCGCTGGGCACGGTGGCGGACATGGGGCCGCTGATCGAGGAGAACCGCGTGCTGGTCAAGCACGGCCTGGACGCGCTCAACGAGACCAAGCGCCCCGGCCTGCGCGCGCTGATCATTGTCGCCGGGCTGCAGCTGGGCAGGATCACCGCCACGGACATCGGCTACGGCCTGGCCCCGCGGCTCAACGCCGCCGGGCGGCTGGACACTGCGGTGCTGGCCTACGAGCTGCTGCTGGCCGACGATGAGGACGCCGCGATGACGATCGCCGCCGAGCTGAACCAGATCAACCGCCGCCGCCAGGAGCTCACCAAGGAGGTGCAGCAGGCGGCGCGCGAGCACGCCGAGCAGCTCGGCAAGCTGGACAACCGCATCGTGATGCTGGACGGCCCCGACTACCCGGCGGGCGTCGTCGGGCTGGTGGCCGCGCGCCTGGTCGAGGAGCTGAGCCGGCCGGTGGTGCTGGTCGAGCGCGGCGAGCGCACGTCGCGCGGGTCGGCCCGCTCGGTGAGCGGCTTCAGCATCGTCGACGCGCTGGCCACCTGCTCCGACATCCTGGTGCGCTACGGCGGCCACGCCGCGGCGGCCGGCTTCACCGTGGAGAACGAGCGGCTGGAGGAGCTCGAGGCGCGCCTGCTGGCCTACGCCGACGAGCACCTGGAGGATGAGATGCTGTCGTCGACGCTGGAGATCGACGCCGAGGTGCCGCTCAACGACCTCTCGTGGGAGCTGCAGCGCGAGCTGGCGGAGCTCGAGCCCTTCGGGCCGGCCAACCAGCAGCCGGTGCTGATGAGCCGCAACGTGCGCGTCATCGGGGCGTGGGCCAAAGGGACCGAGGGGCAGCACCTCAAGCTGCGGCTCGACGACGGCCAGGGCGGGCCGCCCTTCGACGCGATCGCCTTCCGGCTCGGCCACCTCGCCGAGTACCTCCAGCGCCCGCGCGCGATCGACGTGGCCTACACGCTCGACCGCAACGACTGGAACGGGAGCTCGTCGCTGCAGCTGAATGTGAAGGACTTCCGGCGGTCGCAGTAGGGCCGCAGGCCGCCATCAGCCCGCGGCGACCGACGGCCGCTGGCCGACCACCGGCTTGTCGTCCGTGGTCGGCCAGCGGTCGTCGCGCTTCAGCTCAGATCCCCGGCACGAAGCGCCCCGGGTTGAGCATGGTGTGCGGGTCGAACTCGCGCTTGATGCGCTGCATGACCTCGATGCCCTGGGGCGGCGGGCCCCAGCGCGGCACCCCCGGCAGGTCGGTGGCGACCCACTGCACGCCCGGCAGCTCGGCCAGGGTGCCGGACAGCACCGGCCCATCGAGCCCGCGCAGCCGGGCGTAGATCACGCCGCTGAGCGCCCGCGCGCCGATGAGCGCGCTCCCGTCGGCTGCGGCGGCGAAGGCCTCGACGCGCGTGACGACCTGCTCGACGTCCCCCGGGAGCACCGACAGCTTGACCACCGCCTCGCCCGGCGCCAGCGCCGCGGTCTGCGGCAGGTCGGCCACCTGCTCCCAGAGCTGCGCCTCCTGCGCACCTTCGAGGCGCTCGATCGCCCGCGCGCCGCTCCGCTCCGCGATAGCGCCCATCTCCGACAGATGCCGCTCCACCGCCTGCGGCAGCCCTTCCGCGCGCGCCAGCAGGCCGCACTGAGCGGGCCCGGTGGCCGCTGCCTGCCCCGTGTCGAGCCCCGCGAGCGCCGCGGCGTTGAGGTACTCGACGGCCGTCGGCGTCAGCTGAGTCTGCTGGAGCGCGTCGGCCGCGGCGAACGCCTGGGCCGGCGTGTCGAAGCGGCAGAGGAGCGAGCCGGCCGCCCGCGGCGCCGGCAGCAGCTTGAAGTTGGCGCTGGCGATCACCGCCAGCGTGCCGAAGCTGCCGAGGTACAGCTTCATCATGTCGAAGCCGCTGACGTTCTTGACCACCATCCCGCCTCCGCGCGACACGCGCCCGTCGGCCTCGACCACCGTAATGCCGATCAGCAGGTCGCGCAGAGTGCCGTAGCCGAGGCGGCGCGGCCCGTCGGCCGCGGTGGCGATCAGCCCGCCGATCGTCGCCCGGCTCGGCAGCGGTGCGTCGACCGGCAGCATCTGCCGGTGGCGGGCCAGGTGCTCGCGCAGCGCGGCGAGGGTCATGCCGGCCTCGACCGAGATCGTCAGGTCGTCCGGCTCGTGGGTCAGCACGCGGCTCAGGCGCCCGGTGCGCACCACCAGGTCGAGCCGCTCGGGCGGGGCGCCGATGAGCTGCTGGGTCCCGCCGCCCCAGGGCGCCACGGCCGCCCGGTGGGCGGCCGCCACGCGCAGCACCGCGCTCAGCTCCTCGAGCGAGCCCGGCGCGGCCACGCACCCCGGCGTCACCCCCTGCACCGCGTACGCGGCGCACTGCTCGGGGTCGGCGAGCAGGTGCTCGGCGCCGACGACAGCAGCAAGTTCTGTGTGGAGAGATGCCATGATCACCTTCGCTGTGGGTCAGCGGCGTCGCTACAGCCAGGTCCCGGCCGGCACGCCGGCCACGTCGCTCGCGGCGAGGCCGCGCCGGCGCAGCGCCGTGAGCTCGCCGCAGCCCACCCCGCGCGGGAACACCTTGCCGGGGTTGAACAGCTCGGCCGGGTCGAAGCAGCGCTTCAGGCCGGCCATGGCGGCCAGGTCGTCGGTGGTGAAGATCAGCTCCATGTAGTCGCGCTTCTCGACCCCGATCCCGTGCTCGCCGCTGATCACCCCGCCCTGGGCGATCGACTCGTGCAGGATGGCGGTGGCCGCCAGCAGCGCCCGCTCCACCTGGGATTTCTCGCGCCGGTCGAACAGGATCAGCGGGTGCAGGTTGCCGTCGCCGGCGTGGAACACGTTGGCGATCGGCAGCCCGTGCTCGCGCGCCGCCTCGCCGACCCGCTCCAGCGTCGCCGGGAGCCGCGTGCGCGGCACGACGGTGTCCACCAGGTAGTAGCTCGGCGCGAGGCGCCCCATCGCGCCGAAGGCGTTCTTGCGGGCCGCCCAGACCTGCGCCTGCTCGGCGGGGGTGCGGGCCGGGCGCACCTCCATCGCCCCGAAGTCGCGGCAGATGCCCGTCACCTCGGACAGCAGGTCGTCCAGGCCCTCCTCGACGCCGTCGAGCTCGATCAGCAGCGCCGCACCGGCGCTATCGGGCAGGCCGAGCCGGTACATATCGTTCACCGCGCGGATCGCCAGGCGGTCCATCATCTCGAGCGCGGCCGGCAGCAGCCCGCGGGCGATCACCGTCGAGACGGTCTGCGAGGCCGAGGGGATGTCTGGGAACAGGGCCAGCACCACGCGCAGCGCCTCCGGCAGCCGGGTGAGCCGCACCCAGGCCTCGGTCACGATGCCGCAGGTGCCCTCGCTGCCGGTCAGCACGCCGGGCAGGTCGTACCCGATCCCGTCCGGCCGGCCGTCGCCGGTCCAGATCACGCTGCCGTCGGGAAGCACCACGCGCAGGGCGAGGACGTGGTTGGTGGTCATGCCGTACTTCAGGCAGTGCGGCCCGCCGCTGTTGTTGGCGATGTTCCCGCCGATCGTGCAGGCGCGCTGCGAGGAGGGGTCCGGCACGAAGGAGTAGCCGTAGGGCGCGAGCTGCTGCGAGAGCTCCCAGTTGATCACCCCCGGCTGCACCCGGGCGCGGCGGTTGCGGGTGTCGACCTCGAGCACGCGCTCCATGCGCGCGGTGGAGATCACCACGCCGCCGTGGATCGGCGTGGCGCCGCCGGCGAGCCCGGTGCCGGCGCCGCGCGGCACGATCGGGACCCCGGCGCGGCCAGCGGCCCGCACGATCGCCGCGACCTGCTCGGTGGTGGTCGGCAGCACCACGAGATTCGGCGCGTGCAGGTCCATCACGCAGCCGTCGGCCTCGTAGGTCAGCAGGGCCGCCGCGTCGTCGATCACGGCCTTCGGCCCGACGATCCTGCGCAGCTCCTCGGTCAGCTGTGCGCGGTTCATAGTGTGCTCTCTTCGTTAAACTAGCCGGCTGCGCCCGGGAAGCGGAGCTCGGCGGCGCGCCCTAGCGCCGCGGGATGCGCAGCACCTCCCCCACACGCAGGCTGTTCGGGTTGGGGATGCTGTTCACCGCCAGGATCTCCTCGATCGTCACGCCGTAGCGCTGCGCGATGGTGTAGAGGATGTCCCCCTCGACGACGACATGCTCCACAAACGGCTCGACGGTGGGCGTAGCGGTGGGCGCAGGGGTGTCAGTCGGCGCGGCGGTGTCGGTGGGCACGGCGGTGGCGGTGTCGGTGGGCACGGCGGTGGCGGTGTCGGTGGGCGCGGCGGTCTCCGTTGCCGTGGGCGCCCTGGTTGGCGCCGCCGCCGCGATCGTCGTCGGGCCAGGCGTGAAGCTCGCTGCTGGCATGGTGCGCGGGCCGAACCCCCTAGCGATCATCAGCCCAACTCCCACCCCCAGCACACACAGCGTGGCGATCAGTATCGACACACGTCGCTTCGGCATGACTCTCCGTCGTCGCTCTGCTCACGTCACCCGTGCCATTATAATGCACGTCGTGTCATCTGGTATAATGGCGCGGGTATGAGTGCGGGGAGAGAGGCGCCCATGGAAGAACAGCCGGCGATCCTGGTGATCGACGACGACCTCGCGATGCAGACGGTGCTCGAGATTGCGCTGCGTGAGGCGGGGTACCGCGTCTTCCTAGCGAGTGACGGCGAAGAGGGCGTGCAGAAGCTGATGACTCTGAAGCCCAATCTGGTTATCTCAGATATTATGATGCCCCAGATGGATGGCGTCGAGGCGTTCCAGCGCATCAAAGATCAGCTTCAGGAAGATGGCATTCCGATCTTCATCATGACTGCCCTCAACCGCAAGCCCTGGTTCGCCGATCTTGAGGCCGAAGGCGCGGTCATCATCCAGAAACCGTTCGATATCGAGCAGCTGCTCCAGCTCATCCGCGATATGCTGAACTAGTGACGCCGAGCTCTGCTCGGCGTCACTAGTTGCGCGGGTTTCCCCGGTCAGAGCCCTCAAACGCGCAACGGGCACGGAGACGAGCCAGCGGCTCGTCTCTACGTCTCGCGGCCGACGTTCCAGCGCAGGTAGGCCTCGACGAACGGGTCGAGGTCGCCGTCGAGCACCGCCTGGACGTTGCTGGTCTCGTGCTCGGTGCGGTGGTCTTTCACCAGCGTGTACGGGTGGAGGTAGTAGGTCCGCATCTGGCTGCCGAAGTCGGCCTGGCGGTGCTCGCCCTTCAGCTTGGCGCGCTCCTCACGCTGCCGCGAGAGCTCGCGCTCGAGCAGGCGCCCGCGCAGCACCTTCATGGCCGTCTCCTTGTTCTGCAGCTGCGAGCGCTCGTTCTGGCAGGTGACGACGATCTGCTCGGGGGTGCCGGGCTTGTAGGTGATGCGCACGGCCGAGTCGGTGGTGTTGACGCCCTGGCCGCCGTGGCCGCCGGAGCGGAACACGTCCACGCGGATGTCCTCCGGGCGGATGACGATCTCGGGCGCGTCGTCCACATCGGGCAGCACTTCGACGAGCGCGAAGGAGGTCTGGCGGGTGTTGCCGGCGTTGAAGGGCGAGAGCCTGATCAGCCGGTGCACGCCGGCCTCGGCCTTGGCGCGGCCGTAGGCGTACGGGCCGCGCAGCTCGAGGGTCGCGCTCTTGATGCCGGCCTCCTCGCCCTCGCTCTCGTCGATCAGCGACACCTGGTAGCCCTGGCGCTCGGCCCAGCGGGTGTACATGCGCAGCATCATCGCCGCCCAGTCCTGGGCGTCGGTGCCGCCCATGCCGGCCTTGATCGACAGGAAGGCGTCGTGGTCGTCGTAGGGGCCGCTGAGCAGCACCTCGACCTCCAGCGCGTCGAGGGCCTGGGCGATCGCGGCGTACTCGGCGTCGATCTCGGCCTCGAGCGAGTCGTCGCCCTCGGCCGCGGCGAGCTCAGCGAGCTCGGCGAGCCCGGAGATCCGCTCATCCAGGCTGCTCCAGCGGTCGATCTCGGCTTTGAGGCGGGTGAGGCGCTGCATGACCCCCTGCGCCTCTTGGGGGTTGCTCCACAGGTTGGGGTCGGCGGCCTGCTGCTCGAGCTGCTCGAGCTGGCGCTGCTTCTCTGCGAGGTCAAAGACGCCCCCGGACGCTGTTGAAGCGCGTCCGCAGGGCCTCCAGGGCTGTGCTATCCATATGTGATCCTTGCTCGTGTCTCCCTCGTGGCGCGTGGGCCGGGCGCCCGCCGGCATCTCCGGGGCTGGTCTGCCGCCAGGGAGCGCCGGGGCGGCCCGCCGCGCGCATATCCTAGCATGTGCGCTACACCGAGGCGCCCACCGCCCGCTCGGCGAGCTCGGGGAGCACCTCGGCGACATCGGCGCGCACGACCACATCGGTGTACGGGTCGAAGTGGGTCGCGCTCTGGTTCAGAATAATGACCTTGGCGCCGCTGCGCCGGGCCACCTGCGGCAGCTCGCCGACTGGGAAGACCTCCAGCGCCGTGCCGGCCACAACCAGCGCGTCGCAGGTCTCGACGGCGCGGCGGGCGAGCCAGTACAGCCCGCGCGGCAGCAGCTCGTCGAACAGAACGACGTCCGGCTTGATCAGGCCGCCGCAGCTGCAGCGCAGCGCGCGCCTGGAGCGCATGCTGCGGATCGCCGGGGCGGCCGGGATCTGGTGGCCGCACTCGATGCAGGTGGCGCTGCGGAGGTGGCCGTGCAGCTCGTAGACCTCGCGCGAGCCGGCGCGGTGGTGCAGGCCGTCGATGTTCTGGGTGATCACCGCGCTGACCCGGCCGCAGCGCTCGAGCTCGGCCAGGGCGTGGTGCGCGGCGTTCGGCAGCGCCGCCTCGATCATGTCCAGCAGCGGCAGGAACCAGTCGAAGAAGCGGCGCGGGTTGCGCTGAAAGCCGCTCAGCGACGCGACCTCCGCCGGGTCGTACCGCGACCACAGGCCGGCGTCGCTGCGGAAGTCCGGGATGCTGGAGGGCCGGCTGAACCCTGCTCCGGTGAGCGCGACGATACGTTCCGAGCTGCGCATGATCTCGGCCGCGCGCCCTATTTGCTCGAGCAGCATCGCTCAGCTCCTGACTCTCTCCAGCATACGCATGTGCATGGTAACACAAGCCAGCCGGCGGCGCAAAGATGCTACAATGCGAGCGTGAGCCGGGCCACGACGGGGGTTCCTGGATGAGAGTGTGCGTCTACTGCGCCTCGAGCGACTGGATCGACGAGGTCTACTTCGCGGCGGCGCGGGCGCTCGGCGAGGGGATGGCGCGCCGCGGCTGGCCGCTGGTGTACGGCGGCGGCAGCGTCGGGCTGATGGGCGAGCTGGCGCGGACGATCCACGCCGCGGGCGGGACGGTGATCGGCGTCATCCCCCGGGCGCTGCTCGACTACGAGGTGGGCTACCGCGACGCCGACGAGCTGATCGTGACGGCGACGATGCGCGAGCGCAAGCAGGTGATGGACGACCGGGCGGATGCGTTCGTGACGCTCCCCGGCGGCTTCGGCACCCTCGAGGAGCTGCTCGAGATCGTCACCCTGAAGCAGCTCGGCTACCACAACAAGCCGATCGTGATCGTGAACATGCGCGGTTACTTCGACCCGCTGCTGGAGCAGTTCGAGCGCATCTACGCCCAGCGGTTCACGCACGACCGGGTGCGCGGTCTGTACGCGGTGGTGGACACGGCGGAGGCGGCGCTGGAGCTGCTGTCGGCGCTGGAGATTGCGTGATGCGGCGAGAGTTCGCGCTGGTCGGGAGGGGCACGCTGGACCGCGCCCGCTCGTCGGTGGGCCGGCTTCGGCGCTGGCTGACGCTGGACGGCCGGCTGCGCGTGGCGCAGCCCTGGGCGCTGGCGGTCGGCCCGGCGCTGCTGCTGCTGGCGTTTGCGGCGCCCTACCGCTGGCTGTTCTTCTGCGCCTACGCCTTCCTGCTGCTGACGGCGGCCTGCTACGCCTGGGCGCGCGCGCTCGGGCAGAACGTCTCGCTGCGGCGGCGCCTGAGCAGCGCCTGGGCCCAGGTCGGCGACGACCTGGAGGAGGAGTGGGAGCTGGTGAACCGCGCGCACGTCCCGCTGCTGTGGCTCGAGATCGACGACGCCTCGACGCTGCCGGCCTACGCCGGGCGGCGGGTGGCGGCCGCCAGGGTGCACGAGGACGTGCGCTGGGCCACGCGCGCGCCCTGCGCCCGGCGCGGCGTCTACACCCTCGGGCCGCTGCGGCTGCGCGCCGCCGACCCGCTCGGGATCTTCGAGGTGGCGTGGAGGCAGGGGGAGGCGCAGCAGATCGTGATCTACCCGCCGCTGGCGGCGCTGCCGGGCCTGCGCTTCCCGCAGGGCCAGCGCGGCGGGCTGTCGCGCACGGATCTGCTTCAGCAGCAGCTGACGCCGAGCGTCGGCGGGCTGCGCGACTACGTGCCGGGCGACATGCCGAGCCATATCCACTGGCCGACGGTGGCGCGCCAGCAGCGGCTGATGGTCAAGGAGTTCGACCAGGAGGTGGCCGGGGCGCTGTGGATCGCGCTGGATCTGTGGGCCGGGGCGTACTCCGGCCAGCCGGCGCCTGGCTCCTCGCTCGGCCCGTCGTCCCCCTCGGACCAGGCGGCAGGCGCGGAGATCGACGATAGCTACGCGTTCCGCGAGCGCTCGTCGGCGGTGCCCGACCCGGAGCCGCGCTACGCCTGGGACTCGCCGCTGGAGCTGGCGGTGGCGCTGGCGGCCTCGCTGGCGGCGCAGGCGCTCGGCGAGGGGCGGGCGGTGGGCCTGCTGGCGGACGACGGGCGGCGGCGGGTGGTGAGCCCCGGGCGCGGGCCGCGGCAGCTGTGGCGCATCCTCGGCGAGCTGGTGGACGCGCAGGCGACCGGCGCGGTGCCGCTGGGCGAGCTGGTGCGGCAGGGGAAGATCAGCCAGGGGGCCGAGATGGCCGGCGCCGGGCTGGCGGTGGTGACGCCGGACCTCTCGGCGGGGTGGCTCGAAGGGCTGGCCGACTGGCAGCGCGGCCGGAGCGGCGGGGCGCTGGCGCTGCTCGTGACCGCGCCGGGCGCGGGGGCCGCCGCGATCGAGGCGCAGCTGGCGCAGATCGGGGCCCGCACGTACCTGTTCGAGGTCGGGCGCCCGCTGGCGCTGCTGAACCCGCCCAAGCCGCGGCCGGTCCAGCGCGTCTCGCCGCTCGGGCGGGTCGTCAAGACGTAGGTGCGAGCGGCCCCCAGGCGCGCAGCGCCCGCTCGTACACCTCGAAGCGCTCGCCCTCGGCCTCCTCGGGGTCCACGAACTTGTAGAACAGGGCGTGGTCCGGGCGATCCCCCGCCAGGGCGCGGCGGCTGACGCGGATGGTGCCCTCCGGGCTGTGCCAGCGCACCTCGCCGTCCTGCAGCAGGATGTACTCGCCGGCGTAGCGCTCGAAGGCGGGCACGTTCGCCGCGTAGTGCAGCGCCTGCTCGCACATCGTCCGCCGCCAGGTGGCGTTCGTCTCGGGCGAGTCGGTCATGATCGCGTAGAAGGTCCCCGGCGGCTGCGGCGCCACCTCCGAGACGTAGTCGACCGCCGCGAGGTCCACGGTGCCGAATCCGGCCTCGGCGGCCACCAGCAGCGGGTTGCGGTCGCGGTGGAACGGCGGCGTCGGCCAGTCCGCCTGCGGGTCGTGGCCCATCAGGTGCATCATCGCCGCGTCGGTGGCGATCACGTGGTCGCCGGCGATCAGCGCGTCCACGATGCGGCCCTCGGGAGGGCCGTGGGCGCTCCACTCCTGGCCCGCCTGCCCCACCAGCGCGTCCACGATGTTCAGCGCCGGGTCGAGGAGCCTGCCGATGTCGGCCAGCATGTAGGGCATCCGCACCAGGTGGTGGTAGTAGTGGCGCGGGCGGCCGTGCGGCTCGGCGGGCATCAGCCCGAACAGGTTCTTCAGGCAGCCGGTCACCCCCATGAAGGCGTGGTTCTTGATCGTCGCCACCGACACGACCTCGTCGGCGTCGAGCAGCGCCTCGGGCAGCAGGTAGCGGCCGAACATCAGCCCGCCGCCAGGCGTCTTGGCCATGCGGTATGGCGGGCGGGTGCCATCGACGTAGGGGACGCCGAACTCGCGCAGGATCGGGGCGACGTTGCAGGTGTTGGCCAGCGTCTGCCCGTTGTACATCACGTAGAAGCTGACGTCGACGCACACGATCTCGGCGCTGGTCCGCTCGCGGAGCAGGCGCAGCGTCGCGCGCATGACGCTGTCGCTCACGAGCTGCTGGCGCTGCCCGGCGAACATCACCACGTGCTCGCGCGCCTTGTCCTGGTTGAACTTCACGGCGATGCGCCGGGCCCGCCCCAGCCGCTCCCACGCGCGCTCGAGCGGCTCGGTGGCGCGCCTCAGCGCCTGGTAGACCTCCTCATCGCTCGAGCGGTGGTCGCAGCGGACGGTGCGGACTGTGTACTGCTGGGTAGCCAACGTCCTCTTCTCCCTCGGTAACAGGACTGACGCGGTGGCTCCGCCCCCGGCGGGAAGGCGAAGCCTCCATCTCCTCGTCTCGCCGATCTGCGCCCCTCCGGACATCCCGCCGGCAGCTCAGTGCGGGATCCCGAGCTCGTGCATGCGCCGGTGGATGGCCGCCACAGCCTCGTGGAACGGGCGCTCGAGGAACGCCTGGTGGTCCGCCTCGCCGTGGTGGTGGGTGATGCTCCCGCGCGGGTAGTGGGCGGCCGTGTGGCGGATGTAGCTGAGGCTGCCGTCGATCAGCGTGAGCATGTAGCGCGCCGTCTCCGGGTCGAACATCTGCCAGGGGCCGCCGACGGCGATGTAGATCGGCGAGGTGTGGGCGAACATGCCGCGCGTCCAGCAGTCGCGGAAGCGCGCCATCCCGTAGTAGCCCGGCCCGCCGCAGCGCGCCGCCATCCAGGTGTTGCCCTCAACCTGCAGCCGCGCGCGCAGGGTGAGGCGCCGCGCCCCCTTCGGCTCCTCGGTCGCCGCGACGACCCGCCCGCCCTGGACGATCTCGAGCGTGTGGATCGGGAAGATCGACTCGGCCGTCGCCTCGACCTCGACCGTACCGGCGGAGGAGAGGGCGAGCGTATCGCCGATCTGGGCGCCCTCGACGCTGAAGCTGAGCATCGGCCCGGCGCTGAGGAAGGTGCGCCCCGCGCGCAGCGCCCGGCACCACGCCTCGTAGCTGAACTCCTCGTCGGGGATGTGGGCGTAGGTGCGGTACAGCCCGACCGGCACCGCGCTGTCCATCTTGTCCGTGCCACCGACGAGTGGCAGCCGGTAGCCGCAGTTGAGGTAGCGGTAGTACTCGTTGTGCTTGTACTCGCTGGCGTCGATCATCTCGACGGCGTCGGCGCGGCCGGTGGCGATCAGCGCGGCCGGCTCGCCGTTGGGGTTCGGCAGGTGCGGGATCACCACCGTGCCGCCCTGGGCGCGGCAGGCGTCCGCCCAGTGCGCCAGGGTGGTCTCCAGGCTGCCGCCCAGCTCCGCCTCGTCCGGGCCGTCGCTGCACCAGGGCATCACCGGCCGCTTGAGGCCGAGCAGCGTCAGGTGGCCGAGCAGGTGCTGGCGGTTCTCCTGGCTGGTGTAGACGATCGTGCGCCCGCCGTTGGAGAACGTCGCGCCGAGCGCGTCCTCGGCGTTGGTGAACAGGTGCCCCCACTGCGACTGGAGCAGGTTGACGACGTTCAGGTCCTCGGCCTGCGCCTCGCGGTGGGCCCCGCCCGAGCCGAGGAAGTGGACGTGGGTGTCGCCGCTGAACCAGCGCCGCTCGTTCATGTTCGTCCAGCGCTTGAGGCGCAGGGTCAGCTCCTGCTGGCCGGGCTGGATCTCGACGCGGGCGCGCAGCGGCTCGTACTCGAAGCCGCGCGCGACGTCGACGATCACCTCGCCGCGCGGGAGCCACCCCTGGCACTCCCCGTCGATGTAGGCGTAGGTGATCTGGCCGAGCCGCAGGTCGCCGCCGACATCCACGTGCCAGGTGCCCAGGTTGGAGTTGACGTGGTTGTGATGGCCGTGGGGCTGGTAGGGGATGCCCTCGGGCGAGCGGAAGTGGATGCGGCAGGGCACCTTCTGGCCGGTCGCGTCGTCCAGGACGCTGACGCGCACCCAGTTCCGGCCGCGGTCGACGATCTCCAGCCGGGCGCGCGGCGTCTCCACCGCGCCCTGCCGCTCCAGCTCGTCCCAGCGGACGGCGGCCAGCGTCTCCGCGCCGCTCTTGAGCGTGACGGTGGCGGAGGGGATCGCCGCCACCTCGGTGTAGGCCGGGCTGGAGGCCTCGTTCTGATCCTCGCCGAAGCCGCGGAACGGGTCGGCGAGGAACTCCTCGGCCGGCCTGGCGGGCAGCGGGAAGGGGAAGGCGGCGACGCCGCGGTCCACCTCCACGGCCAGGTCGAAGGGCCGCGCGGCGTCCTGCGGGCGCGGCAGCGTGATCTTCACCTCGCGCTTCGGCACGCGGCGCAGCGGCTGCTCGTCCAGGTGGCCGAGGGTGATCGCGGCGACGACGACGCGCCGGCCGGCCCCCTCGAGCGCGATCGACTCGAGCGGCTCCTCGGGGCGCGGGTTGGCCCAGTCCCACAGGTAGAAGTGCCTCGGCCAGCCCTGGCGCACCTCGCTCTGGCGCGTCCCCGACGCGCCGAACCTGCCCTCGTAGCGCGGGGCCAGGCTGTCCTTGCTGTCCGGCACGGCCAGGAAGGGGTGGGCGCTCCACCACATGGGGATCGCGCCGATCTCGAAGCGCTCGCGCACCGGCACGCGCAGCTCCTCGCCGTCCGCGTAGCGGAAGACGTAGCTGGCGACGGCCTCGCCGACCGGGCCGTTCTGCAGCAGGCGCGAGTCGAGCAGGGCGTGGGCGAAGAGGACGTGCCGGGCCGCCCGGCCGACCGGCACGACGACCGGGGAGGCCGCGGCGCCGAGGTCCACGAGGCAGCGGGACGGGTCGGGGCGCTCGCCGCCGATCAGGAACGGCAGGCCGTGGAAGGCGACGCGCCCGGTGGGCGGCTGGGCCTCGGCCCCGTACAGGTCAGCCCCGGCGTTGCAGTGCGGGCCGAGGTCGAGCGTCTCGTAGTCCTGCATAGGATCCTCCTCGATCCACGGAGGGCACGATCCACGGAGAACACGGAGGGCACGGAGGGGGAGCCGCGGAGGGCGCGGAGATCACGGGGAGCCGGGGCTTTATCCGTGCGCTCCGTGCGGATCTCCCGTGCGCCACGGGTCCGTCAGGGCGGCGACGGTCTCGTACCGGCGGCGGATCTCCTCGAGCCCCTCGGGCGTGACCTCGGCCATGTTGCGGTACACCTGCTTGTCCAGCATGCGCGCCTTGTCGCCGCCCGGCCAGATGCGCCACGAGTCGTTGTCGATCACGTCCGCCACCAGGAGCTGGGCGCCCTCAGCCTGCGCTGGCCGGCCGAACTCGATCTTAAGGTCGCACAGGGTCACGTCCTGGGCCGCCCAGGCGCGCTCCAGCAGCAGGAAGACCTTCCGCGCCGTCTCGGCCATCTGCTCGACCTCCGCGGGCGTCGCCACGCCCTGCCCCGCGATCTCCTCCGGCGTGACCTGCGGGTCGTGCCGGGCGTCGTCCTTGAGGAAGAACTCGACCAGCGGCGGGTCGAAGCGCTGGCCCTCCGGCGTGTCCGGGTGGCGGCGCAGGTAGGAGCCGGTGGCGATGCGCCGGGTCACGACTTCGAGCGGGATCATGCGGCAGAGCCGGACGACGGTGGTGTCCGGTGTGGGCGCGTCGACGAAGTGAGTCGCGATCCCGTTGCGCTCGAGCAGCGCGAAGACGTTGGCGGTCGTGCGGCCGCTGATGCTTCCCTTGCCGGGGATCACGTGCCGCCGCGCCCCGTCGCCCGCAGTGATGCCGTCCTTGTGCCGCACGATGGCCAGCGCCGGGTCGTGCGGGTGGGCGTAGACGACCTTGGTCTTGCCCTCGGCGAGCTGCGGCCCCAGTTCCATAGTCACGTGCCTCCCTCTGCCACCTGCCGCTCACGGCGGGCGCCCTAGCCGACGAGCTGCACCTCCGCGCCGGCGACCACCTCGCCGACCAGGCGGGCGTCGGGGAGCAGCCGCAGCGCCTCGTCGGCCGCGTCGGGCGGGACGACGAGCAGCATGCCGAGCCCCATGTTGAGCGCCTGGTAGGCCTCGCGCTCCTCGAGCTCGCCGCGCCGCACCAGCAGCTCGAAGATCGGCGGGATCTCCCAGCTGCCGCGGCGCACGGCGGCGCCCAGCCCGGCCGGCAGGACGCGCGGCAGGTTGTCGTACAGGCCGCCGCCGGTGATGTGGGCCAGCGCGTGGAGCTCGACTCCGGCCGCCCGGAGCGCCTGGACCTCGGGGAGGTAGGAGCGGTGGACCGCCAGGAGCGCCTCGCCGATCGTCTGGCCGCCGAGCGCCTCGGGGCGTGCGTCGTACCCCAGCGGGCCGAGGACGCGCCGCGCGAGCGAGTAGCCGTTGGTGTGCAGGCCGGTGGAGGGCAGCGCCAGGATCGCATCGCCGGTGGCCACATCGCGCGGCAGCATCCGGTCGCGGGCCACCGCGCCGACGATCGTCCCGGCCAGGTCGAACGCGCCCGGCAGGTAGACGTCCGGCATCTCGGCCGTCTCGCCGCCGATCAGCGCGCACCCGGCCGCCCGGCACGCCTCGGCGACCCCGGCGACGATCTGCGCGATCTGCTGCGGGTCGAGCTTGGCGGTGGCGATGTAGTCCAGGAAGAACAGCGGCTGCGCGCCCTGGACCAGGATGTCGTTGACGCAGTGGTTGACGAGATCCTGCCCGACGGTGTCGTAGCGGCCGAGCGCCGCGGCGATCAGCGTCTTGGTGCCGACGCCGTCGGTGGATGCGACGAGCACCACGTCGCTCCCGCCGGTCGCCGCCCTGAGGTCGAAGCAGCCGCCGAAGGCGCCCATCCCGGCCAGCACCGCGCCGGTGTGGGTCGAGCGCACCGCGGCGGCCATGAGCTGCTTGGCGCGCGTCGCGGCCTCGATGTCGACCCCGGATTCTTTGTAGAGCGACATAGTCCCGCCTGCTGCTGTGCGAACGCCCCTATCTTACCACGAAGCGGCCTGGGTGGTGGCCGCGCCCACCCCTTGACAATTCATAAGTGATGACTTATAATTCAGCCATGCGAAGCGCGGACGATGCCGAGAACAAGATCTTCCAAGCGCTAGCGGACCCGAGCCGCCGAGCGATCTTCGAGGCGCTCACGCAGGGCGAGGCGGCGGTGAAGGATCTCACAGCGCGCTTCGACATCTCGCAGCCGGCGGTCTCGCAGCACCTCGCCGTCCTGAAGGACGCCGGCCTGGTGAGCAGCCGGCGCGAGGGGCGCCGCGTCTACTACCGGGTGGAGCCGCGGGGAATGAAGCCGCTGATCGACTGGATCGCGCACTACCGCGCCTTTTGGACGGAGCGCGTCGGCCGCCTCGAACAGCTGCTGGAGACGATGGACGAATGACACTCACTGACACAACGCCGCGGGCGCAGACGGAAACCATCTCGTTCGAGTTCGACCTGCGCCATCCGCCGGAGAAAGTGTGGCGCGCGCTCACCGACCCGGCCCTGCTCGCGGAATGGCTCCTGCCCGTCACCGGCTTCAACCTCGCGCCGGGGGCCACGTTCACGCTGCACGCGCAGCCGCAGCCCGGCTGGCACCTCACGGTGAACTGCCAGCTCATCGAGATCGTGCCGCTGCAGAGGCTCAGCTACACCTGGGTGGTCGGCGAGACGGAGATGGACACGGTCGTGACCTTCACCCTCACGCCGACGGAGTCGGGCACGCGCCTGTCGCTCGTGCACTCGGGCTTCAAGCCGCACCAGAAGCAGAACGCCGGCGGCGCGCGCTATGGCTGGAGGATGATGGGCAAGAAGCTCATCGATGTGCTGGAAAGGATGCCATGACCTTGAGCAAGTGGATTCGACAGACCCACCGCTGGGTGGCTATCGCATTCACAGTGACCGTCATCGCCAATATCGTCGCGCTGGGCATGGGGCAGGGGCAACCCCCCGCGTGGGTGACCTACTCGCCGCTGCTGCCGCTCGCTGTTCTCCTGCTCTCCGGCCTGTACCTGTTCGTGCTGCCCCACGTCGCCAGGCGGCGCAGCGGGCGGCACGGGGGCTGAGCGGTGGCCCAGCCCGCGCATCCCCGAGCACCCGTGGAGGGCCGCCGGCCCTCCACACCTCCCTGTAGGAAGCAGCCTTGGTCTGCGCCCTTCCAGACCGCTCCCGAAGCGAGCGGTCGGCGCCGGCCGCGTACCCCCTGAAAGAAAGGACGAACGACATGAAGTCGCATGTCAGCTCGATTCTCCTCGGCGTGCGGGACATCGACCGGTCCAAGCGCTTCTACACGGAGGGCCTCGGCTGGAAGGTCCAGAGCAACTGGGGCATCTCGGTGCTGTTCGAGCCCGATGGCGGCTCGCAAGTCGGCATCTACTCGCGCGACGACCTGGCCTCCAACGTGGGCGTGAGCCCCGAGGGCAGCGGCTTCAGCGGCCTGGTCCTCAACTACGTCGTCCGAAGCGAGGCGCGCGTCGACGAGGTGATGGCGCAGGCCGAGAAGGCCGGCGCGACGATCCTCAAGCCGGCCCACAGGGAGCAGTGGGGCGGGTACACCGGCTCCTTCGCGGACCCCGACGGCTACATCTGGGGAGTCGCGTACAGCGCGCAGGGGAAAGACCAGCCCTACGCGGAGTAGCCGCCGGCCGTGGTTCGTAGGAAGTTTGGAAGTTAGGGTGAGTATGTCCACTAGAGAGAACACGCAGTCGCCTGCGCCGCGCGCTGCCGATACCCATGACATGATTCGCGTCCGGGGCGCCCGGGAGAACAACCTGAAGAACATCAGCGTCGACATCCCCAAGCGGCGGCTGACCGTCTTCACCGGCGTGTCGGGGTCGGGCAAGTCGTCGCTGGTGTTCGGCACCATCGCCGCCGAGTCGCAGCGGCTGATCAACGAGACCTACAGCGCCTTCGTGCAGGGCTTCATGCCAACGCTGGCCCGGCCCGAGGTCGACATGCTGGAGGGGCTGACGACCGCGATCATCGTCGACCAGGAGCGGCTGGGCGCCAACGCGCGCTCCACCGTCGGAACGGTGACGGACGCGAACGCGATGCTGCGGCTGCTGTTCAGCCGCCTGGGCAAGCCGTACATCGGCCCGCCGACCGCCTTCTCCTTCAACGTCCCGGCCCGCAGGGCCAGCGGATCGATGACCGTCGACAAGGGCAAGGGGGAGCGGATCGTCGTGCGCGACGTCGTCTACCACGGCGGCATGTGCCCGCGCTGCGAGGGCATGGGCACAGTCTCCGACTTCAACCTGTCCGCGCTGTACGACGAGAACAAGTCGCTCAACGAGGGCGCGATCACCGTCCCCGGCTACAGCATGGACGGCTGGTACGGCCGGATCTACCGCGGCTGCGGCTTCTTCGATCCGGACAAGCCGATCCGCAAGTACACCAAGCGGGAGCTCCACGACCTGCTCTACAAGGAGCCGACCAAGATCAAGATCGACGGGGTCAACCTGACGTACACCGGCCTCATCCCGCAGATCCAGAAGTCGTACCTGTCCAAGGACGTCGACGCGATGCAGCCGCACATCCGCGCGTTCGTGGAGCGGGCGGTCATCTTCACCACTTGCCCGGACTGCGGCGGCACCCGGCTGAACGAGGCCGCCCGGTCCTCCAAGATCAAGGGCATCAACATCGCCGAGGCCTGCGCCATGCAGATCAGCGACCTCGCCGAGTGGGTGCGCAGCATCGACGAGCCGTCGGTGGCGCCGCTGATCGAGGCGCTGCTGAAGACCCTGGACTCGTTCGTGGAGATCGGGCTGGGCTACCTCTCGCTCGACCGGCCGTCGGGCACGCTGTCGGGCGGCGAGGCCCAGCGCACCAAGATGATCCGCCACCTCGGCTCGCCGCTCACCGACGTGACCTACGTCTTCGACGAGCCGACCGTCGGGCTGCACCCGCACGACATCCAGCGGATGAACGACCTGCTGCTGCGGCTGCGCGACAAGGGCAACACCGTGCTTGTGATCGAGCACAAGCCGGAGGTGATCGCGATCGCCGACCACGTCGTCGACCTCGGACCCGGCGCAGGCGCGGCGGGCGGCACCGTCTGCTACGAGGGCAGCGTCGAGGGCCTGCGGGCCAGCGACACGCTCACCGGGCGCCACCTGAACGACCGGGCCGCCCTGAAGCCGTCGGTGCGCAGGCCGAAGGGCGTGCTGGAGGTGCGCGGCGCGAACACCAACAACCTGAAGAACGTCGACGTCGACATCCCGCTCGGCGTGCTGGTGGTGGTGACCGGCGTGGCCGGGTCGGGCAAGAGCTCGCTGA
The DNA here is from genome assembly GCA_937974195.1 of uncultured Roseiflexaceae bacterium. Classification (GTDB taxonomy): domain Bacteria; phylum Chloroflexota; class Chloroflexia; order Chloroflexales; family Roseiflexaceae; genus CALJIC01. The sequence continues at coordinate 21,215 of CALJIC010000149.1, forward strand.
TCCACGGCTCGGTGTCCGGCCGGGAGGGGGTGGTGACGGTCGACCAGAGCCCGATCCGCGGCTCGCGGCGCAGCAACCCGGCGACGTACACCGGGCTGCTCGACCCGATCCGCAAGGCGTTCGCGAAGGCCAACGGCGTGAAGCCGGCGCTGTTCAGCGCCAACTCCGAGGGCGCCTGCCCGACGTGCAACGGCGCGGGGGTGATCTACACCGACCTGGGGATGATGGCCGGCGTCACGACGGTCTGCGAGGACTGCGAGGGCCGCCGGTTCCAGGCGTCGGTCCTGGAGTACCGCCTCGGCGGGCTCAACATCGCCGAAGTGCTCGACCTCTCAGTCGACGACGCGCTCGACTTCTTCGGCGCCGGTGAGGCGCGCACGCCGGCAGCGCACGCGATCCTGCAGCACCTGGCCGATGTGGGGCTCGGCTACCTGCGGCTCGGCCAGCCGCTCACGACGCTGTCGGGCGGCGAGCGGCAGCGGCTCAAGCTCGCGACCCACATGGGCACCGACGGCGGCATCTACGTGCTCGACGAGCCGACCAACGGGCTGCATCTGGCCGACCTCAAGCAGCTGCTGGGGCTGCTGGACCGGCTGGTCGACTCGGGGAAGTCGGTGATCGTGATCGAGCACCACCTGTCGGTGATGGCGCACGCCGACTGGATCATCGACCTCGGGCCGGGCGCGGGCCACGACGGCGGGCGGATCGTGTTCGAGGGCACCCCGGCCGAGCTGGCGGCGGCGCGCTCGACGCTGACCGGCAAGCATCTGGCGGAGTTCATCGAAAACCGCCCGCAGGCGGTGGCGTCCCGCTGAGCGGGCCCGTATCTCCCTCGCGCCGCAGGCTGGGGCCGAGCTCCTGGTCTGCGGCGCGAGGGCTACGCCCTGCGGAGCAGCAGCAGCGCGCCCACCCCGACCAGGATGATCGGGAAGAGGATGTCCGGCTCGATCCCGAACTGCTCGGCGAGCAGCATCACGCCCAGGCCGACGAGGATGACGCCGGCCCAGCTGATGCGGCGGCGGTTCGCTGATGTGCCGGTCTGGCCCGCCGGCGGCTGCGGGCCTACCGCTGGCTGATCGGCCGGGGTGAGCCCGGCGGCCTGCCGGCTGAGGTCCACCGTCGCCCCGGTGTTCGGCTGGTCGCGGGCGATCCGCTCGCCGGTCAGCGGGTCGAACACATATGCCTCCGGCGGGGGCGGCTCGTCGGCATACGGCGACAGCGGCGGCTGGCCGGTGGGCGGCGTGGGCTCCTGGTAGCGGGCGGCCGTATGGGGGGCCGGATCGCGCAGGCGTACGGCCTGGTGCGGCAGCGGGTCCTGCAGCGGCTGCTGGCCGGGCAGATAGCCCGCCTGGCCGTGCCCCTCGCCCGCCCCTGGCGCGTTGGTCTCCGGGGCCAGGGGCATTACCATCCACAGCACCCCGTAGATGAGCAGGCCGAGCCCGCTGCTGATCGTCACCAGCACGAAGATCATGCGGACGATCACCGGGTCGACATGAAAGTACTCCGCCAGCCCGCCGCACACGCCGGCGACGACGACCTCTGTACGGCTGCGGGTGAGTCGAGGCTGCATATCCATCTATTCCTTCCGTCCGCCCTCCTGGGCGGCGCGTGTCTTCGTACGTTCGCCGATTGGACGGCTGCGGTTAAGAGATTGTTGCAGCTCCGGAAGCGGGCCAACAAAACAGGGCAGCGATCGATGCGTGATCGCTACCCTGTTGCCTTTGGCTGGTGGCAATACCCCCGATTCTGTCGTATGCCGCCATCTCTCTCCGCGCGAGGCGCGGGCCGCTCCTAGGCCGGCGGGCGTTACCCGCCCTTCCGTCGCGGCTGCGATGCGAACGAGCGCGGTGGTGCGAACGCGCGGGCTGCCCCGCGCTCCCACACGATGAGCCCGTCCCACGCACCTTGCTCCCCATCGGCCGGCGCAGTCGCCTAGCCGCCGGCATCGCTGCCGACGCTGGTGCGCTCTTACCGCGCCCTTTCACCCCTCACCTGTGCCCGAGGGCCATCGGCGGGTCTGCTCTCTGTTGCCGTCTTGCGTCGCGGCGGCATTGCTGCTGCCGCGCCCCCGCTTGCTGTTTCGCGGGGCGGCCTTCCGCATACGCGGGCTGGGAGTCGGGAAGTTCCTCTGGAGGTTCGCTCCAGCGGCGGCGTGCCACCAGCGCGACTCGACATATTATATCCGATCGCGGCCCGACACGCAAGCGGCGATCTCGTGGCCTGCGCCGCCCGGAGCCACGTTGCACGTCTGCGCAGTCTATGCTACAATATGGCTCGTTGAGCGAGCCGGTGTAGCTCAGTGGCAGAGCAACTGTTTCGTAAACAGTAGGTCGTCGGTTCGACCCCGACCACCGGCTCCACTAGGCCCTGTGAGGATGTCTCCTCCAGGGCCTTCTGCTTTCCCATAGCCTTATCTCGCACGAGTGACGCGGTCGGCAGCGATCGCCC
>CALJIC010000150.1 GCA_937974195.1 uncultured Roseiflexaceae bacterium
TCCGGGGAGCGAAGCCTTCCCGGCATCATTCCTCGCCGCAGGTTCGGGAAGGCGGGAGGGGCCCGGGGAGGCGCAGCCTCCCCGGAATCTTCCCTTTCTGCTGCTCAGCGGCGACGCAGTCGCCGCTGAGCAGCAGAAGAAAAAAGAAGAAATCAGCAGGGGTAACTATGCGCGAGGTTCTCGCACGCCGCGTCGCCGGGTTCGGCACCACGATCTTCACCGAGATGAGCGCGCTTGCAGTGCAGCACGGCGCCGTCAACCTCGGCCAGGGCTTCCCCGACTTCCCCGCGCCGGACTTCATCAAGCAGGCCGCCGCGCGCGCAGTCGCCGCCGACCTCAACCAGTACCCGCCCATGCCCGGCCTCCCGCGCCTGCGCCAGGCGGTGGCCGCCCAGTGGGAGCGCGACTACGGCCGCGCGGTGGACTGGCAGACCGAGGTGACGGTCACCAGCGGCGCCACCGAGGCGCTGTTCGACCTGGCGCTGGCCCTGCTCAACCCGGGCGACACGGCGGTCGTCATCGAGCCGGCCTACGACTCCTACGTGCCGGGGATCACGATGGCCGGGGCGCAGCCGGTGGTGGTGCGGCTCCGGCCGCCCGCCTCGGGGAGCTCGGGCGGCGCGGCCTGGACGCTCGACCCGGACGAGCTGCGCGCGGCCTTCCGGCGTGGCCCGAAGCTCATCCTGGTCAACACGCCCCATAACCCCACCGGCACTGTGCTCGGGCGGGCCGAGCTCGAGCTGATCGCCGGGCTCTGCCAGGAGCACGACACGCTGGCGATCTGCGACGAGGTCTACGACCGGCTGGTGTTCGACGGCGCCGAGCACGTGCCGCTGGCCACGCTGCCGGGCATGTGGGAGCGGACGCTGACCCTCAACAGCGTCGGCAAGACCTTCAGCGTCACCGGCTGGAAGGTTGGCTGGGCGGTGGGGCCGGCGCACCTCAACCACGCGCTGCGCCAGGCCCACCAGTGGGTCACCTTCACGACCGCCACCCCGCTGCAGGATGCGGCCGCGGCGGCGCTCGAGCACGCCGCGGTGAGCGGCTACTACGAGCGGCTGCGCGCCGAGTACAACGAGCGGCGCCTGCTGCTGCGCAGCATCCTGGAGAGCGCCGGGCTGCCGGTGCTGCCCGCGCGCGGGTCGTTCTTCCTCAGCGCCGATATCGGCGCGCTCGGGTACAGCGACGACCGCGCCTTCTGCCGCTGGCTCACCACCGAGGTCGGCGTCGCGGCCATCCCCAACTCGGTGTTCTACAGCGAGCCGGCGGATGCGCCGCAGCTGGCCCGCTTCTGCTTCGCCAAGAAGCTCGAGACGCTGCACGCGGCCGGCGAGCGCCTGGCGCGCCTGAAGTCCTGACCGGCAAACAGAGAGGCCGCGCAGCGAAGCTGCGCGGCCCTTTTTGGTTGGGGAAGCGAAGCCTCCCCTTTCCGCGGCTCTGCGGCTACGAAGCGGCCGCAGAGCCACGGAAGCCGTGTTACCTAGAAGTCCATCCCGCCGCCCGGCGCGGGGGTCGCCGGCTTCTCCTCCGGCAGGTCCGCGATCAGGGCATCGGTGGTGAGCAGCAGGCCCGCGATCGAGACCGCGTTCTGCACGGCCGAGCGGGTGACCTTCACCGGGTCGATCACGCCCATCTCGATCATGCTGCCGTACTCGCCGCGCAGCACGTGGTAGCCGATCGTGTTGTCGTTGCGCTCCTTGGCCAGCCGGCGGACGGTGTCGATGATCACCGCGCCATCCTCGCCGGCGTTGCGCGCCAGCGTGCGCATCGGCTCCTCGAGCGCCCGGCGCAGGATCTGCACGCCGAACCGCTCATCGTCGTTGGAGGTCTCGACCTTGTCGAGCGCCGGGATGGCGTTGATCAGCGCCACGCCGCCGCCCGGGACGATGCCCTCCTCGACAGCCGCGCGGGCGGTCGAGAGCGCGTCCTCCACGCGGTGCTTCTTCTCCTTCAGCTCCGGCTCGGTGGCCGCGCCAACCTTGAGGACCGCCACGCCGCCAGCCAGCTTCGCCAGGCGCTCCTGCAGCTTCTCGCGGTCGAAGTCGCTGGTGGTCGTCTCGATCTGGGCGCGGATCTGCTCGATGCGGGCCTTGATCGCCTTCTCGTTGCCGCGGCCCTCGATGAAGGTCGTGTTGTCCTTGTCCGCGACAACGCGCCGGGCGCGGCCGAGGTCCTCGATCGTCGCGCTGTCCAGCTTGCGGCCGATCTCCTCCGAGATCAGCGTGCCGCCGGTCAGGATCGCGATGTCCTGCAGCATCGCCTTGCGGCGATCGCCGAAGCCAGGCGCCTTGACCGCCAGGACGTTCACGGTGCCGCGCAGCTTGTTGACCACCAGGGTCGCCAGCGCCTCGCCGTCCACGTCCTCAGCCACGATCACCAGGTTCTTGCTGACCTGCAGAACCTTCTCCAGCACCGGCAGGATGTCCTGGATGCTCGAGATCTTCTTGTCGGTGATCAGGATGTACGGCTCCTCGATCTCGGCCTCCATGCGCTCGGAGTTGGTCACGAAGTAGGCCGAGATGTAGCCGCGGTCGATCTGCATGCCCTCGGTGTACTCGGTCTCGAAGGCGATGCCCTTGCTCTCCTCGACGGTGATGACGCCGTCCTTGCCGACCTTCTCCATCACCTCAGCGATCAGGTTGCCGATCTCGCTGTCGGCGGCCGAGATCTCGGCGACGTGCGCGATGTCGGCGCGGTCGCGCACCGGCTTGGCCATGCTCTTCAGCTCGGCGACCACCGCCTCAGCGGCCTTGTCCAGACCGCGCTTGATCAGCATGGGGTTGGCGCCAGCGGCGACGACCTTCATGCCCTCGTTGACGATCGCCTGCGCCAGCACGGTGGCGGTGGTGGTGCCGTCGCCGGCCACGTCGTTGGTCTTGGTCGCGACCTCGACGAGCAGGCGGGCGCCCATGTTCTCAAAGGGATCCTTGAGCTCGATCTCCTTGGCCACGGTCACGCCGTCGTGGGTCACGGTCGGCGCGCCGAACTTCTTATCGATCGAGACGTTGCGCCCCCGCGGGCCGAGGGTGGTCTTTACCGCATCGGCCACAATATCTACGCCGCGCTTCAGCGAGCGCCGCGCGGCCTCGTTAAACTCAAGCTGCTTCGGCATGGGAGTGTTGCTCCTCCTACAACTGTAGTGGTTTAGTAGTCAGTCGAGCTGTCAGCAATCAGTAGGGCGGCTGCGGCTTCGTTGCGGCCTTCGCGCGGCAACTCAACGCGGCCTGCGATACTGGATGCTGGCCATCGCGCGCTGACTACTCCTCAATGATGCCCAGGATATCCTTCTCGGACAGAATCAGGTACTCGACGTCATCAACCTTGTACTCGGTGCCGCTGTACTTGGCGAACAGCACCTTATCGCCGACCTTCACATGCATCGGCACGCGCTTGCCGTTTTCGTCCAGCCGGCCCTCGCCGACGGCCAGAACGGTGCCCTCCATCGGGCGCTCCTTGGTGGCGGTGTCCGGCAGATAGATGCCGCCCTTGGTCTTCTCCTCGCGCTCCACCGGCTTGACCACGACACGGTCAGCCAGTGGCCGGATGCGGAAGTCCGAACCCATATTCTAGGTCCCTCCTCGTACAGTTGCTGTAAATCGCTGAGGCGGTTAGCACTCTCGGGTGGCGAGTGCTAACCGCCCCATAGCATACTCAAAAGCCCAAAGTTTGTCAAGCCCGATTTTAGCACTCAAACGCGAAGAGTGCAAACGGCAGACCCCTGCGCTGGTGCTGCCCCCGCACCGCCCTTCCCTGGAGGGGTTTGGGGAGGCGAAGCCTCCCCGAAAGCTCTTTTTCGCTGCTCTGCGGCGACGAAGTCGCCGCAGAGCAGCGGGAACAATACCCGTAGAGAGCCATAGGCCCTCCACACCTCCGCCGACGGTGGGCGCGCACCGCCCGTGCTACAATCGTCCTATGCGTCCGCCCAGTTAGCCAG
>CALJIC010000151.1 GCA_937974195.1 uncultured Roseiflexaceae bacterium
GGCCCTCCTGCCCGGGTGCAGGGCGGAGCGCCTGCACAAGCGCCTGCGGAACAAGCACAGGTGTAGGGCACAGCGCCTGCATGCTTGAATGCCAGCACAAGCAGGCCGGGTGCAGGGCGGTGTGCAGCGCCTCCGAGCGCGCGAGACAGCGGCGCGCGGGCGCAAGAAGAAGTGGTAGTATAGACCGGCTGTCCTCGCTGTGCAGGAGCGCATATGCCAACCGATATTTTACCCGACATTCTGGAGCAGCCGCGGCTGCTCAGCGCCGCCGCCCAGGCCCACCTGGCCGATGGCAGCGCGCTGGGCGCCGCGGCCAGGGCGCTCGCCGAACACCGCCACGGCCGCGTCCTGGTGGCCGGGATGGGCAGCTCGTACTTCGCCGCGTACCCGGCCGTGCTGCGCCTGCAGGCCGCGGGCTTCTCGGCCGCCCTGGTCGAGATCGCCGAGCTGCTGCACTTCGGCGGGGCGCTCGGCGAGGACACGCTGCTCGTGCTCGTCTCACAGTCCGGCGAGACCATCGAGGCGGTGCGGCTGCTGGACGAGCGCGCGCTGCCCGGCAAGCTGATCGCCGTGACGAACAGCCCCGGCAGCACCCTCGCGCGGCGCGCCACGCACGTCGTCGAGACGCTCGCCGGGAGCGAGCAGACCGTCGCGACGAAGACGTACACGATGGCGCTGCTGGCGCTGGCGCTGCTGGCGGAGCTGGCGGCGGGCGAGGCGCCGGCTGCGCTGTTCGAGCGGCTGCAGCCAGCCCTGCAGGCCGCCGAGCGCGCGGCCTCCGAGGGGCAGGCGCTGGTCGAGCGGCTGCCGGACGAGTGGCTGGAGCAGGGGCCGCTGACGCTGGTCGGGCGCGGGCCCTCGCTCGCCAGCGCGCTCTCCGGCGGGCTGCTGTTCAAGGAGACCGCCAAGGTCGCGGCCGAGGGCATGAGCACGGCGCAGTTCCGGCACGGCCCGATCGAGATCGCCGGGCCTGGGCACCGGGCGATCGTGATCGCCGGGCCTGGCCCCACGCGCCCGCTCGACCTCAAGATGGCCGCCGATCTGCGCGCGTCGGGCTCGCGGGTGCTGGTGGTCGGCCACGCGCCCCCCGATGTGGCCGACGTCGTCTTCGCGCTGCCGGAGGTCTGGCTGGCGCCGCTGGCCGAGATCATCCCGCTCCAGCTGATGGCGCGCCGCATGGCGCAGCGGGCGGGAATCGAGCCCGGCAGCTTCCGGTACATCACTAAGGTCACGGCGGTGGAGTGACCGCTTTGGAGGAGCGAGGAGGCACCAGATGCCAAAACAGCTGATCGAGGTTCCGGGCGGCCCCAAGCCGGGCGGCGCCTACTCGCCTGCGCTGCGCGCGGGGGACTTCATCTTCGTCGCGGGCCAGGGGCCGACCAACCCGGCCAGCGGGAAGATCGAGGCCGAGGATATCGAGGGCCAGACCCGCCAGGTGCTGGAGAACATCAAGACCATCCTGGAGGCGGCTGGCGCCAGCATGGCCGATGTGGTCAAGGCCACCGTTCACCTGAGCGACATGAGCCTGTTCGAGCGCTACAACGCGGTGTACGCCGAGTACTTCCCGGACCCCAAGCCGGTGCGGACGACGGTCGGCAGCCAGCTCGCCGGCTTTCTGGTGGAGATCGACGTGATCGCCTATGTTGGGCAGTAGAGCACGCAGCCGCGGAGGCCGTTTTCGGACGGGCGGCCCCGCGCGCCGAGGAGCGGCGGCCTGAGCCGCGCGGGCGTGCGGCATCGGCCTGAGGGCGGCGCTCAGCGCAGCTGCAGCTCGTCGGCGTCCGTGCCAGGCGCTGCGGAGGTCCGGTAGTCGCGCGTGGTCGCGGCAGGCGCCACGTGCCTCTCCGCGACCGGGAAGTAGACCGAGAAGGTCGAGCCGCGGCCGGGGGCGCTTTCGACCGTGAGTGCGCCGCGGTGGCTGCGGACGATCCCGAGCACGGCCGCGAGGCCGAGCCCGCGCCCGGTGAACTTGGTGGTGAAGAACGGCTCGAAGATGCGGCCCAGGTGCTCCGGGGAGATGCCTGAGCCGGTATCCGTGACCGAGAGCAGCACACAGGGGCCGGGGGGCATGTCCGGCGCGACGTGGACCGCGTCGGGCGGGCACGCGCTCCTGCCGGCGACCGTGATCGTGATCGCGCCCGGCCTGTCGTGCAGCGCCTCGCCGGCGTTGATCACCAGGTTCATGATCACCTGCCGGATCTGAGTCGGGTCGCCGTCGATCTGGTGGTCGCCCGGCTCGACCTCGCACGTGAGCGTCGTCGTGGTGGACACCGAGGCCTCCAGCAGCGGCCGCATCTCGTCGACTAGCTTCGCCAGGTCGATGCGCGTTACGACGAACCGGCCGCGCCCCGAGTAGGCCAGCATCTGCTGCGTCAGCTCCGCGGCGCGGCGCGTGATGCGCTGGATCTGTTGCAGCTCGCTGTGCCCCGGGGAGCCGGGCGGAATCTCCTCGAGCGCCAGCTCGGCGTTGCCCAGAATGCCGCCCAGCAGGTTGTTGAAGTCGTGCGCGACGCCGCCGGCGAGCACGCCTAGGCTCTCAAGGCGCTGTGCCTCGCGCAGCTTCCGGTCGAGCGCGCGCCGCTCCTCTTCGGCGCGCAGCCGCTCGCTGACATCGCGCAGGATGACGGTGAAGAAGCGCTCTCCCTCGACATCGAACTGGGCGATCGTCGCCTCGATCGGGAACTCGTGGCCGTCGCGCCGCAGCGCCCTGAGCAAGCCCGGCGAGCGCATCGAGCGGCGGGAGACGCCGGTCTCCCCGAAGGCGCCCACGTGGTGGCGGTGCGCGTCGCGCAGCTCGACGGGGATCAGGATGTCCAGCGGCCGCCCGAGCACCTCGTCGGCGCGGTAGAGGAAGAGCTGCTCGGCCGCGCGGTTGAAGATCACGATCCGCTGCGCGCTGTCCACGGTGATGATCGCGTCCATCGCCGTGCCGATGATCCCCGCCAGATGGGCCTGGCTGCGCCGCAGCTCCTCCATGGTCGCGCGCAGGCGCGCCTCGCTTGCGCGCAGCGCCTCGGCCGTCGCGGCGGCGCGGCGCAGGGTGCCGTGCTGGAGGTCGAACAGCAGGCTGCTGCCCACACCGCCGAGCAGCAGGCTGATCATTCGCACCAGGTCGTCGCGCGCGTAGCCGAACAGGCTCCCGATCGGCGGCAGCAGGAAGTAGTCGCCGAGGAGCGCGCACAGCCCGCAGCAGAGCAGGCCAGGCCCCATGCCGCCGTACCAGGCGCTGAAGACCACCGGCAGGATGAAGAGCAGCAGCGGCGCGGCGTCTTCCAGCAGCGGGTTGAGGGCCAGCCGGACGAGGAGTCCGATAAAGCTGGCGGCAACTGCGACGCCGTAGCGAAGGGCGGGGGCACGCTCTGTGGGGATCGCTACTGTCGGCATCGGTCGTCGGCCTGTGCTCTATCTGCCGTGGCACAAGTGCCAGGCTCAACCGCTGCAGCGCTGCATACGAGCGCTGTTTACGGAGTGTACCACAAACCACAAACGAATTGTTAACTGTTGGGTTACATCCCTTGGAGGGGCGTGGGGAGGCAGGCGGCACCGACCGCGTCGCTCTGTCAGGACGGCAGCGGATCTGCGAGCGAGCCGCCGCGGCCTTGGTGCTGCCGGTCCTGCGCAGGTCCGCTCGCCCGCACGAGGTTCTGCGCGGTGTTGATCAGCCCGACGTGGGAGAAGGCCTGCGGGAAGTTGCCCACGAGCCGGCCGGCTTGCGGGTCGTACTCCTCGGAGAGCAGCCCCACGTCGTTTCGCAGCGCCAGCAGCCGCTCAAACAGCTCGCGCGCCTCGTCCAGCCTGCCCTGTAGCGCCAGGTTATCAGCCAGCCAGAAGGAGCACAGGAGGAAGGCCCCCTCGCCCGGCGGCAGCCCATCCACCCCCGACGCGCTCGGGTAGCGGTCGACGAAGCCATCGCGGCCGAGCTGCGCCTGGATCGCGGCGACCGTGCCGACCATACGCGGATCGGTCGCTGGGAGGAAGCCCACCAGCGGCAGCATCAGCAGGCTTGCGTCGAGGTCCCGCGAGCCGTAGAACTGCACAAAGCTATTCAGCTTCGGGTCGAAGCCCAGCTCGCACACCTCGGAGCGGATCGTGTCGCGGACCTGCCGCCAGCGGGCCGCTTCGCCCGGAAGGCCGAACTGCTCGACCGCCTTGACCGCCCGGTCCATCGCGACCCACGCCATCACCTTGGAGTGGGTGAAGTGGCGGCGGGGGCCGCGGATCTCCCAGATGCCCTCGTCTGGCTCGCGCCAGGCAGTCTCGAGGTAGCGCACCACGGCTCGCTGCACACGCCAGGCGGCTCTGCTGTCCTTCAGCCCGGCTCGCCGGGCCAGGTGGAGCGTGTCCATCAGCTCGCCGTAGACGTCGAGTTGGTGCTGGCCGGAGGCGGCGTTGCCGATCCGCACCGGGGCGGAGCCCTCGTAGCCCGGCAGCCAGCTCAGCTCGAGCTCGGTGAGCCGTCGCTCGCCCGCCAGCCCGTACATGATCTGCAGCTTCGCCGGCTCGCCGGCCACGGCGTTCACCAGCCAGTCGCGCCAGGCCTGAGCCTCGTCGGTGTAGCCCCCGCCGATCAGCGCGTACAGCGTGAAGGTCGCGTCACGCAGCCAGCAGTAGCGGTAGTCCCAGTTGCGCACGCCCCCGATCTTCTCCGGGAGCGAGGTGGTTGCGGCGGCGACGAGCCCGCCGGTCGGCGCGTAGGTGAGCGCCTTGAGGGTGATCAGCGAGCGCACCACCGCTTCGCGCCACGCGCCCTGGTAGGAGCAGGACTCAGACCAGGAGCGCCACCAGCCTGCCGTCGCCTCCAGCTCGCGCTGGATGTCGAGCGCGAGCGGAGCTGCCCCGTAGGTCGGCGCCCAAGTGAGCGTAAACGGCACCTGATCGCCGGCGGCGACCGTGAACGATGCGACCGTGCGGAGATCCTCGCCGTGCAGCGGCACGGGGGTGCGCAGGAAGAGCGTGTCCGGCCCGGCGGTGGCGCGGATGCCGTCGGTGCTGCGCTGCACCCACGGCACGACTGAGCCGTAGTCGAAGCGGATGATCAGCTCCATCCGCATCGGCACCGCGCCCCGCCTCCCGACGACCAGGCGCATGACGTCGGGCGCCGCGTCGCGCTGCGGCATCCAGTCGATCAGGGAGACGGCGCCGCTGTCGGTCTCGTACTCTGTCTCGAGGATCAGGGTGCCGGGCCAGTAGTGGCGGCGGATGGCCCGGGCGGGCTCGGCGGGAGCAAGCTGCCAGCGGCCGTGTTCGGGTGTGCCCAGCAGCGCGGCGAAGCAGGCGCCCGAGTCGAAGCGCGGGAAGCACAGCCAGTCGATCGAGCCGTCGCGCGCCACCAGCGCCGCGGTCTGGCAGTCGCCGATCAGCCCGTAGTCTTCAATTCGTGATGCCACGAGGCGCTGCTTTTGGCCGCCGGCGGCGCCACGTGCCGTGACGCTCCACGATGCGCAGCGCGCCGTGCTGCTCGAACACCTCCTCGACGCGGCCGGCCGCGTCGCTCGGCACCACGACTCCTACGAGGGTATCTTTCGGCGCGGCGTCCTCGCCGTAGGCGTGAGCGACGGCGTTATTGGTCGAGAGCGCCGCGAGGCCCCCGAGCAGAAACCCGCCGGCTATTCCGAACAGGCCGCCGATGATGGCCCCGCCGAGCCCGGTGAGCACAGGTTCCGCGGCGAAGTCGATCGAGACGCCCGGATATGCGACGATTCCAAGGCTCAGCGCTATGCTCACAAGCCCGCCGATGATAACGCCGCCGAGCACGCCAACCTCAACGATATCGTTCAGGAGCTGGGCGCGATCCGCGTCCGCAAGCGGGTCATACGCGGGAGATCGGTCGAGATGGATGACGGTCACATCCTGGGGTGTGACTGTTCCGGCACGGATGAGATCGGCAACTACCTGCGCCGGCTCGTCTCTTGATGCGAACCGCGCGATGACAGTCGTATTCATAGTACCCCTCCTTGGGCGGCAGGCCCCCATGCCCTCGCTGTCTGGCTCCATTTTATATCGTATTCCGATATTATTCAAGGGGAGGCAGCGCGCCCGCGGCCATCGTGGCGGGCCTGCGGGGCGCTATAATGGCGAAGAGATAGGGAACCAGGCAGGGAGAGGCGACCCCGGAGGCGATGGAAGAGCGGTTGAGCCAGGCCGAGTACGAGATGCTCGCGGCGTTTCGCTACGAGCTACGGCGCTTCCTGCGGTTCAGCGAGGAGGCGGCGCGCGCCGCCGGCATCGAGCCGCGGCAGCACCAGGCGCTGCTGGCGGTGAAGGGCTTCCCGCAGCGCGACCGGGTCACGATCGGCGAGCTGGCGGAGCAGCTCCAGATCAAGCACCACAGCGCGGTCGAGCTGGTCGGACGGCTCGTCGCGCTCGGGCTGCTGGAGCGGGTGCCCGGGACCGAGGACCGGCGCCAGGTGTTCGTGAAGCTGACCCCGCGCGGCGAGGAGCTGCTCGAGGGGCTGGCCGCGGTCCACCGAGCCGAGCTGCGGCGGATCGGGCCGCACCTGGCGAAGCTGCTGCAGTCGTTCGACGGCATGGAGCCGTAGGCCGGGCGTCTCGCCTGGATCGCGCCCGGCCCTTACGATGCCTGCCTGGTGGCTACGAGATCCCCGGCGCGCCGCCCCGCCGCCAGGAGCTCAGGCCGGCGCGGATCAGCTCGCACCCGGAGGCGACGCTCACCTCGCTCCCCGGTCCCGCGCCGTACACCGAGACGACGGCGTAGGCCGCGACCTTGCCGGTCGCCAGCACGGTGTCGAGCGCGGCGGTCACCTGCGCCATGTCCGGCCCGTTCGGCTCGCGGGTGCCGTGGTTTGGCACGAAGCGCTCGTCGAGGATGTCGGAGTCGACGTGCAGGTACAGCAGGTCACAGCGCTCGGCGAGATCGGCGACCGCGTCGGCCAGATCGGCCCCAGGGAAGCCGGGCGCCGGCGCCGCGATCGTGATGTCCGTCGCGCGGATCAGCTGCTCCTCGGGCGGGTCCAGGTTGCGGACATCGACCATCACGATGCGGTCGGTCGGCAGCGGCGCGGCGACGCCGGCCAGCTCGCGCCACTGCGGGAAGGCCAGCCCGGCGCACACCGCCACCGGCATGCCGCCCAGCATCCCCGAGAGGGTCGTGCGCGGGGTGTTGAAGTCGCCGTGGGCGTCGAACCACACTAGCCCGATCCGCGCCGCGGCGCCGTGGGCAGCCTGCAGGCCGGCCAGGACGCCGACGCAGTGGGTGCAGTCCCCGCCCGTCAGCAGCACCGGTCGCGCTGCGCGCCGCCCGTCGGCCACTGCGCTGGCGATCGCGGCGTTGATCCGGCCGAGGTTGGCCGGTTCATCCTCCGTGCGCAGGTGCTCGGGCATCGCCGGCTCGACCACGTCGAACGGGACGCCCGCCGCGCCGTAGACGCCGGCGGCGGCATAGGCGTCGATCGCCCGCTCGTCCCCTTCCGCCCTGCGGCTGCCGCGGTAGCGCACGGCGACCACCTGGAGCGCCTCAAGCGCCTGACCTGGACGCATCGATCTCCTCCGTTCTCTCGCTCAGATAGCGCCGCACGATCGGGCGCTCGGGGTGGCGCCGCGCCACCTCGACGAATCCGGCGGCCAGAAACATGCCGGTGGTGCCGAAGTACAGGCTGCTGCTGCTGATCGGCTGCGGGCCGACGTCGCGCGGGTAGGCCTCCACCGCCTGCGCGCCGCGCGAGCGGGCGTGCTCGACGGCCGCGTGCAGCAGCGCGGTGGCGACGCCCTGGCGCCGGTGGCCGGCCTTGATGAAGAAGCAGTTGAGCGACCAAATCCCCTCGCCCGCCACCGGCTTCCAGTAGTGCGAGCGCAGCAGCCGGCGCAGAAACTGCTCGCGCGGCGCGATCGCGCACCAGCCGACCGGCGCGCCGTCCCGGTAGGCGAGCAGCCCCGGCTCCTCGCCGGCCGCGACGAGCGCCCTGAACGCCTCGCGGTTGCCACCGCGCTGGCCGGCGTGGAACTCCGGGCCAGGCAGCCGCCACCACATGCACCAGCAGCCCGCGTAGGCGCCACGCGGCCCGAAGAGCTCCTCGAGGTCCAGCCAGCGCTCCGGCGTGAGCGGCTCGATCTGGAGCGGCCCTCGGGTGCTCACGCCGCTCATATCGCGCTCTGGATACGCCGGATCTGCTCCATGTGGTCCTCGCCGTGCTGCGCGTAGCTCTCGAGGATCGACTCGACCGTCACCACGCCGATCTCGGGGTGCAGGCCGGTCCTGCCCCAGTCCTCCTCCGCGAGCGACTCGAAGAGCGCGGCCCAGCGCGCGTGAAGCCCGCGCAGCAGCTCGAGCGACGCCTCGACCGGCATCGTCAGCGTATCCGCCAGCTGCGCCCAGGCGTCCTGGTCGTAGGGCCTGAGCGTCGGATGGTTCTCGGTGAGGATCAGCCGGGTGCGGATGAAGGCGTTCATGTGCGAGTCGGCCATGTGGTGGACGACCTGGCGGATGCTCCAGGGGTCGGCGGGGGTGCGCGCGTCGAGCTGCTCGGCGCTGAGGCCGCCGACCAGCGCGGCGAGCTGCTCGGGCAGGGCGGCGATGCGCGCGATTCGGGCGCCCCGGATCTCGGGCGTCGTCATAGTCGGCGCTCCTTTCTTCACGCAGTGGGCAGGCGAATCATAGCACAAGTGCGCTGGCCCGCCGCGGCTGCTTGCGCCGAATACCCGGTCATGCTATCGTGATGGGGCGGAGGGGGCGTTTCGTACACGCCCGCATTGAAAGCCAGGTGATAACGATGAGCACGGGGCAGCTGGTCTTCATTGGCACAGATGGCGGGGCAACGACGTCGAAGATCGGCGCGGTGTGGAGCGATGGGACGCCGGTCTCTATCAGCCTGCTCCAGCGGCCTACCGGGGCCGAGCACGGCCCCGAGGCGGTCGTCCAGGGGTGGGTGGAAGCGATCAGCGCATACCTCGAGCAGAACGGGCTGTCGTGGGACCAGGTCGGCGGGGTGGGTGTGGCGATACCGGGCCCGCGCCGCAGCTACGGCGTCCTCGAGCGCGGCCCGAACCTGCCGGAGAGCTTCGTGGGGTTCGACGTGTACACGGCCTTCGGGGCGGCCCTGGCGGAGCGCGCGGGGCGCGCGGTGCCCCTGGCGGTCGGCAACGACGGCAACCTCGGGGGTGTGGCCGAAGCGCAGCGGGTGCGGGGCAACAGCGCCGGGAGCGTGGTCCTGCTCGCGCCGGGGTCGGGCCTCGGTACCGCCTACATCGACTCCAACGGCCTGCCGCTCGACGGCGACACGCTGGCGGGGATGGAGGCCGGCCACATGCCAGCGCCGCTGCACCTGCTCGACGCGCGCCCCTACCCGTGCGGCTGCGGGCGCACGTGGGGCTGCTTCGAGGTCTATACCACGCTCTCCGGCCTGCCCTATCTGCTGGAGGAGCGCATCGGCCGCTACCCCGACCACGAGCTGGCCCGCTCCGACAAGAGCATGAAGGAGCGCGCCTTCGCGCTGCGCGGCCTGGCCCAGAAGGGCGACCCGCTGGCGCTCGAGATCTTCGACTTCCAGGCGCGGGCGCTCGGGCTGCACGTGGCCAACCTGGCGATGGCGCTCGACCCGCAGTTCTTCGTCATCGGCGGCGGGCTGATGGACCCCGAGGCCACCACGCAGGAGTTCCGCGAGCGCTACCTGCGCATCGTGCGCGAGACGGCCGAGCCGTACCTCTGGCCGCCGCAGCGCTCGCGGATCACGATCGTCCCGGCGGCGCTCGGCGATCTGTCGCAGGCGATCGGCGCGGCGCTCCTGGCGCTGTACCGCAGCCGCAGCTGAAGGGCCGCTAGCGCAGCTCCCAGCCGCCCGGCGCGAAGACGCCATCCCACGGCTGCCAGCGTGAGGGCGGCGTGCGCCAGCTGACCGCACGCCCGTCTGTGTCGTAGCGCGCGACGGTGCCGTGCAGCCAGTTGAGCCCGAACAGCACGCCGCCCGGCCCCGCCACCAGGGAGTGCTCGTCGGTGCCGGGGCTGATCTGCGCCACGCGCCCCGGCCGGTCAAGCGAAAGAACCTCGACCCCGCCGCGGCGCCCGTCGCCGCGGGCTACGGCGACCAGCCCGCCCGGCAGCGGCAGGAGATCCCACGCGGGCGGGTCGCTCGCGAGGACGAGCGGCCCCTGGACGGCGCCGCTGGCCTCGTCGACTGCCCACAGGGCCGGCGGCTCGCCGCCCAGCCCGGCCTGCTGCAGCACGAGGACGCGCCGCCGCTCCCGGTCAAGTGCGAGCTTTCCGCTTTGCGCCGTGGCGACCTCGCTCAGGCGCCACTGTGCCGCCGCGCCAGTCGCCAGATCCAGCTTCCAGAGGGTCAGATCCTCCGCGTCGAGCGTGTAGAGCGCCTGCCCGTCGCTGGCGAGGACCAGGCCGGCCGGCTGGAAGTCGGTCGCGTACTCGGCTGCGACCGCGAGCTCGTCGCCGTCCAGCGCCAGCGCCGTCACCCCGTCCCGGCGCGTGACATACAGCCGGTCGCGGCGCTCGTCGAGGGCCATGCCGGCCCTGGATGTGTCGCCGATCTGCGCGAGCGGCAGGCGGCCGCGCAGCGCCAGTCTGCGCCCCTCCACCGCGATGACGCTTCCCTCCGCCAGGACGTACAGCCGGTCGCGCCGCGCGTCGTAGGCCAGCTCCAGCGGGGGAGCCCCGAGCGCGACTTCGGCGAGCTGCGCGCCGTCCTCCGGCGAGAGGGCCACGATCCGCTCCCCGCGCCGGTCCGCAACGAAGAGCGCGTCTGGCCGGTGCGCCGCCGTGCCGGTGCGCGCGGCGAGCAGCAGCGCGAAGACCAGCACGCCGGCGAGCATCAGCGCCAGCTGCGCGCCCTGTCCCAGCCAGAGCGGTAGTCCGCCGCGGCGCAGCCGGGCCCGCACAGCAGCCCGCACGTCCGGCGTGTCGCCCGTCCCGGCCAGGGCCGCCGGGATGCGCCGCGAGTCCTCGCGCAGGAGCGCCAGGCGGGCCGCGCAGCGCGAGCAGGTCAGCACGTGCGCCCGCAGCTCCTGGTAGCCCGGCGCATCGCTCGGGAGGTCGAGGTAGGTCGCGAGCTGGAGGTCGTCAGGGTGCATCGGGGTCCTCCTCGCGCCCGTAGGCGGCGCGAAAGGCGGCCCGGCCGCGGCTGATGCGCATGCGCACGGCTCCCTCGGTGATGCCCAGCAGCCCGGCGACCTCGGCGTACGAGAAGCCGGCCACCAGGTGCAGCAGCAGCGGCGCGCGCTGCTCGGGCGGGACCTGCGTCAGCGCCGCCTCGACGTGGGCCGCCTCGAGGGTGCCGCGCTCGCGGGCGGGCGCGCGGTGGTGCGGCAGCAGCGGGAGCCAGCGGATCAGGCGCTGGCGGCGCAGGTAGCTGCAGGCCAGGTTGTGCGCGATGCGGTAGAGCCACGGCCGCACCTGCGCGGCGTCGGCGAGGCTGTCGAGCGCCTGGTGCGCGTGCAGGAAGGTGTCCTGCAGGAGATCGCGCGCCTGGTCGGCGTCGCCCACGAAGCCGCGCAGGTAGTGGTAGAGCGGCGCCTGGTAGCGGCCGACGAGCGCCTCGAAGGCGGCCTCATCGCCGGCCCGGATGTCGGCGACGAGACGCGCGTCGTGCGCGCCGCGCTCTGCGCCGGGCATGTCGCCATCGCCCACGGCCACCTGCATCGCCAGCTCTCAGTCTCCGCGCTGCGGCGGCTCGCGCAGAAACACGATCAGCGCCTCGATCTCGTCGTCGCTCAGCCCCAGGTTCGGCATGGTCGCATCCGGGCGCACCGCCGCCGGGTCGCGCAGCCAGCGCCGCAGGTAGCCCGCGTCCAGCGGGCGGTCCGTCAGGTCCGGCGCCATCTGCCCGTCGGTGGCGAAATGCCCCGACTCGGGCACCGCGGCGTGGCTGTGGCACTGGGCGCACCCCTTGCCGGAGAAGAGCGCCCGCCCCCGCGCCGCACCTTCAGACGCCGGGGCGCTGCCGGTCCAGGGCGAAGCGGCGGCCAGCAGCAGCGCCAGGCCGGCTGTGCCGAGAAGCGCGCTGAGTTTCAGCATACCACCTCCTGCGGAGCGAGTATAGCGCGCCGGAGCGATGGGCGGACCTCACGCCCCGGCGCGGTAGCGTGGACGCAGCGTCGCGATCTCGGTCAGCGCGCAGGCTCGAGCCTCCGCTGCCCGGGGGCGCGGAGCCGCGAGTAGACGGCCAGCCCGGCGGCGATCACCAGCAGCGCGGCGCCGCTGAGCGCCATGGCCTGCCGCAGCGGCAGCGCCGCAAGCCCCTCCACAGCGCCCGTCCTCGCCGCGCCGGCCTCGACCACCGTCAGCGGCTCGAAGCGCGTGCCCGCGAACGGCGCCGCTGTGATCTCCCAGGCCCAGTCGCCGGCGCGCGGGAAGGCGGCCGTCACGACGTAGTGGCCCTCCGGGCCCTCCTTGCGCGCCACGAACTCCACCGTCTCTCCGCTCTCTGTGTGGCGCGCCTGCAGCAGCGGCATCTCCCCGCCGAAGGTGTGGACGTCGACGGGCTCGCGGCCGTGCTGCCGGATGGTGAACCCGATCTCCAGCGCCTCCCCCGCGCGCGGCGCGTCCGGCACCTCGTCGAGCGTCACCGTCGCCCAGCCGCCGGCCTGTGCCGGCGATGCGAGCGCCAGGGTCACGAACACCACCAGGGCCGCGATCGTCCGTTCGTTCATGGTGCTGCGCTCCTTCCTCCTCGGCCGCCTGCGCGGCGGCGCGCTGCTGCACTGGCGCGGAAAACGCGCCTGCGGAGGGCGCGGCGCCTCACTCCCTCCTCGCGCTCGAACAGTAAGACGCGGGGGCACGTCCGATCCTCACAGGCGCTCAGCCGGCGTATAATCACACGATCTGTGTGTTCGGTTCTGTCAGAACTGTGTCCGCGGAGGGCCGATGATGCGCCAGACACTCCTCTATCTCGCGGAGCGGCCGTCGCTGAAGCAGCTGTTCGGCAGCCCGCTCGCCCGGCCGCTGGTGCGGCGCTTCGTCGCCGGCGAGACGCGCGCTGATGCGCTCGCGGCGGTCGAGCGGCTGAACAGCGCCGGCATCGCCGCCACCCTCGACTTCCTGGGCGAGTCGGTTCGAGATGCGGAGGCCGCGCGGGCCGCCGCCGAAGAGTACGTCGCGCTCCTGCAGGCGATCGACGCCCACCGCCTCAACTCCAACATCTCGCTCAAGCTGACCCAGCTGGGGCTCGACATCGACCGCGAGCTGTGCCGCGCCAACCTGCTGCGCGTGGTGCGCCAGGCGGCCGAGCTGGACTGCTTCGTGCGTATCGACATGGAGTCCTCCGCCTACACCCAGGTCACGCTCGACCTGTTCGAAGAGATCTACGCCAGCCACCGCAACGTCGGGGTGGTCATCCAGGCCTACCTCTACCGCAGCGCCGCCGACGTGCGCCGGCTGAACCAGCTCGGGGCGCGCGTGCGGCTGTGCAAGGGCGCCTACAACGAGCCGGCGAGCGTCGCGTTCCCGAAGAAGGCCGACACGGACCGCAACTACATCGCGCTGATGCAGGAGCTGCTGCGCGAGGGCAACTACCCGGCGATCGCCACGCACGACGAGCATATGATCGAGGCGACGCGCGCCTTCGCTGAGCGCAGTGGCATCGGCGCCGAGCGCTTCGAGTTCCAGATGCTCTACGGCGTCCGGCGCGATCTCCAGGAGCGCCTCGTGCGCGACGGCTACCGCGTGCGCGCCTACGTGCCCTACGGCGACCAGTGGTACCCGTACTTCATGCGGCGCCTGGCGGAGCGCCCGGCCAACCTGCTCTTCGTCCTCGGCGGGGTGCTGCGCGAGCGCTGAGCGCCGCTCCGCGCCATCGCCCGCGGGCGCAGTGCCCTGCAACCCGGGCTGCCTGAGCTGGTATTCATGCACGCAGGCGCTCCGCCCTGCACCCACAAGAGAACGCGTACCGTGCCAATCTGCCCGTTGCCATGGCCACCTCCACCGATGCCCGTGCCCCAGGCACGACTGGTGCGCTGCAATGCCCAGGTTGGCCGAGACGAGCAGCGGGTGTGCTGGAATGCAACGGACAATCCGGTTGAGACGCGCGGCTGGTGTGCTGGAATGCAACGGGCAGTGCGGTTGAGATGTGCGGCTGGTGTGCTGAGGCATGACAACGGGCGAGCGAGGGGTGGTGGCACCCCTTGCGGGGATGGTTCGGAAGGGGCTGCACAGCCCCTTCCGGCGGGGGAGAGCGCGAGAGGGGTCGCAACCCCTCTCGCCTCAAGCACGCTCTGACCGCACCGCGTAAGTCCTGTTTCTTACAGAAGGAAGTAGCAGGCAGCAGCCGAGACGGCTTTCTGCAGGAAGAAGTAGCGGGCGGTAGCCGAGACGGCTTCCTGCA
>CALJIC010000152.1 GCA_937974195.1 uncultured Roseiflexaceae bacterium
CGCGGGCGCCGCGGCGCCAGCTCATCGATCGGCTGCTCCAGCGGCCGGCGCGTGGCGGGCGGGCTCGTCGTGAGCGAGGAGCCTGGCTGCCGCCGGGCCTCGTCGTCTCGCCAGGTCATCGCGCCTCCCCGTCCTGGTCGCGCGCCAGCGACTCGCGCATCGTCGTGTCCGCCTCGATGTTGCGCATGCGGTAGTAGTCCATCACCCCGAGCCGGCCGCTGCGGAACGCCTCGGCCAGCGCCAGCGGCACCTGCGCCTCAGCCTCCACCACGCGCGCCCGCATCTCCTGCTCGGCGGCCACCGCCATCGCGCGCCGCTCCTCGGCCTTCGCCTGGGCGATCTTCTTGTCCGCCTCGGCCTGGTCGGTCTGGAGCTCGGCGCCGATGTTGCGCCCGACGTCCACGTCGGCGATGTCGATCGACAGGATCTCATAGGCGGTGCCGGCGTCCAGCCCGCGTTCCAGCACGAACCGCGAGATCTGGTCCGGGTTCTCCAGCACCATCTTGTGGCTGGCCGCCGAGCCGATCGACGAGACCGTGCCCTCGCCGACGCGCGCGATGATCGTCTCCTCGCCCGCGCCGCCCACCAGCCGGTCGATGTTCGCCCGCACCGTCACCCGCGCCACCGCCACGACCTGGATGCCGTCCTTGGCCACCGCCGCCACCCGCGGGGTCTGGATGACCTTCGGGTTGACGCTCACCTGCACCGCCTCCAGCACGTCGCGCCCTGCCAGGTCGATCGCCGTCGCCCGCTTCCACGGCAGGTCGATGTTGGCCCGGTCGGCCGAGATCAGCGCCGTCACCACCCGCCCGACGTTGCCGCCCGCCAGGTAGTGCGCCTCCATCTGGCCGATGTCCAGGTCCAGCCCGGCCTTCTCGGCGCTGATCAGCGGCCGGATGATATCCGCCGGCGGCACCTTGCGCAGCCGCATGCCGATCAGCGTGCCGATGCTGACCCGCACCCCCGAGAAGACCGCCGTGATCCACAGCCCGACCGGCACGAAGTAGAAGAACAGCATCAGGATGAGAAGGACTGCGATCGGAATGATGACCAGCGTGAGGTTCCCTGCGTCCATGCGCTACGCCCCTTCTTGGCTTGGCTCATCGCCGTCGGCCCTCAGGCGCCGCACAACGCGGCGGTAGCCTTCATCGGCGATGACTTCGATCGGCGTGCCGGCGGGAAGGTACTCCCCCTCGGTCACGACATCCACCCGCGTCCCTTCGATCTCGGCGATCCCCCCCGGCCGCAGGTACGAGCGGGCGATGCCGGTCGCGCCGAGCAGCGAGGGGCGCTCCGCGCTCCCTGGCGCGCTGTGGGCCTCCAGCCGCGCGCCCTCCAGCCACGTCCAGCGGCGCCTGGGCTGCACGGCGCCGGGGATGCCGACCTGGGCCTGCAGGATGAGCCCCTGCAGGCGGCCCATGCGCGGCAGGTGGCGCACCAGCAGCACGCCGCCCGCCACCAGCGCCCCGGCCGCAATCGCCAGCGTTAAGCCGGCGCGGGCGAGGTCCTGGCCGGTGATCACCTGGCCCCCGATCAGCGAGATGAACAGGCCAGCGGCCAGCGCGATGAACCCCAGCACGCCGGCGGCGCCGAACCCGGGGATGACGAACAGCTCCGCGGCCAGGAGCAGCAGGCCGACGGCAACCAGCGCGACCCCCTCCCACCCGGCGAGGCCGGCGAGCATGTGGCCCCAGAAGAACAGCGCCAGCAGGCCGATGCCGACCGTCCCCGCCAGGCCGAAGCCGGCGGTCAGCAGGTCGGCCAGCAGGAGCAGCAGCCCGAGCGCGACGAGCAGCCCGGCGATGGCGGGGGAGGTGAGGACGCGAACGATCTGCTCGGCCAGGCTGAGCTGCTGCTCGCGCACGTCGGCGCCGGCCAGCCCTGCCGCGGCCAGCAGCGCCTCGCGGTCGGCGACGATCTCCTGGGCGTAGCCCGCCGCCCGGGCCTCCTCCGCAGTGAGGGTGAGCAGCTCGCCCGCGGGCGCGAGGTCGACGGCCACCGCCGGGTCGACCATCGCCTCCGCCAGCAGCGGGTCGCGCCCGCGCTGCTCGGCCGTGGCGCGGAAGATCGAGCGCACCGCCGAGACGGTCTTGGGGTCGGCGGTTGCGCCCGCGCCGTCCACCGGCGTCGCTGCGCCGATGACGCCCCCGGGCGCGATGTAGATCTCGTGGGTGGCGAGCGCGATCAGCGCGCCGGCCGAGAGCGCCTCGCGGTTGACGAAGGCGATCGTGCGCACCGGCGACGCGAGCAGCGCGTCGCGCATCTGCAGCGCGGCGTCGAGCCGGCCGCCGGGCGTGTTGATCTCAACGAGCACCGCGTCGGCGCCCTCGGCCCGCGCCTCGTCCAGCACGCGTGCCAGGTACGGCGCGAGCCCCAGGTCCACCGTATCGCGCACCTCGACGACCAGCACCGTGGGGGATGGCTGCTGCGCGTGCGCGTGCGGCCCGACACCGAGGATGAGGATTGCTGCGGCGAAGAGGAGCAGGCGGAGGGCGCAGATCCACCGGTCGCTTCGTACCATACCCGGCCCTCCTCTGCTATCTGTCATTTGACCCTATAAGTATAGCGTGCTGAGCCGCATAATGGGGCCTCGTGAGGTCGCAAAACCGTCGAATCGCAGGAATCGCGCGGTCGCCGCGCTTCGGCCGGGGCACTGGTGTGTTCCTGGTGCGCTAGCTGCGCGCCGGCTGGCGCGGGGAAGCCGTGTAGGCCTCGATCAGCTCGACGGCGCGCGCCACGCCGTCCTCGCCCCGGATTCGCGCGCCGAGCGCCTCGGCCCGCTCCCGCATCTCGGCGCTGGACACCAGCTCGCGGATCGCCTCGGCCAAGCGCGTGGCGGTGAGCCGGCGCTGCGGGATCGGCCGCGGCCCCGCTCCCAGCGCAGCCACCCGCCGCCCCCAGAACGGCTGGTCGCCGAAGAACGGGCAGATCAGCGTCGGCCGCCCCGCCCGCAGCCCGGCGCCGGTCGTGCCCGCCCCGCCGTGGTGCACCACCGCCGCCACCTGCGGAAACAGCCAGTCGTGCGGCACATCCTCGACGACGGCGACGTCCGGCGGAAGATCCGCTGCGGCGAGCCCGCCCCAGCCCTTCGCCAGCACGCCGCGCTGCCCGGTGCGGCGGAGCGCCTCCAGCACCAGCGCCGTCTTCGCCGCGGCGTCCGCGCTCGGCATGCTGCCGAAGCCGACGTAGACCGGCGGCGGCCCGGCGGCCAGGAACGCGGCGAGCGCTTCGGGCGGGCGCCAGCCGGGGCTGCGCTCCAGAAACCAGTAGCCGGTCGCCACGCTCCACGCGTCCCAGTCGGGCGGCGGCGGCACGACCGCCGGGCTGTAGCCGTACAGGCGCAGCACCGGGCGGCCGTGCAGCATCAGCTCGTCGCGCACTGGCCCGAGGCCCAGGGCGGCGCGCCGCCAGCGGTTCACGAGGCCGCGGGTGGAGGCCGAGGCGAGGCGCACCATCAGCGTGTGGCTGGCGCGGTTGAGGAACGCGCCCAGGTTCGCCACCGGCAGCAGCGGGCTGGGGAACGCGCTCGTGGGCGAGTACAGCGGCAGCGGCAGCGCCAGCACGCCGGGGATGCCCAGCTTCTCGGCGATGCTGTAGCCCGCCAGCGCCTTGGGGTGGTAGATGACCAGCTCGCTCCCAGCGGCTGCCGCCCACGCGTCGTCCAGCATCCGCTGCAGCATCGGCGTCACCTGGCGCAGCAGCGCGAGCGAGCCGCCCCTGCCCGCGAGCGCCTCCTTGCCCTGCCGCGTCTGGAGCAGCTCCAGAAGCTCGGCGCGCAGCGGCGCGAACGCCAGCCCGTGGTCGCGGGCGAGCGCCTCGAACGCCGGCAGCGTCGCCAGCGTGACGCTGTGGCCGGCGGCGCGCAGCCCGGCCCCGAGCGCGATGTACGGCTGAACATCGCCGCGCGATCCAGCAGTCAGAATGAGCACGTTCATCAGGTTGCTCCAGCGTATGTCGCGTTTGGCCCGGCGGTGTCAGCTCCTGGGCGGCGCCAGGCCGTCGCGCAGCAGGCGCAGCACGTCATCGTAGATCCGCTCCACCTCGGGCCCGTCCAGCCGCGAGAGATCGGCCAGCGCCTCCTGCGCCGTCACGCCGAGCCGCCGCAGCACCAGCGCGCCGAGCGCCTCGGTCAGGCCGCCGATCGCGAAGGCGGCGGTCTCGGGGTCGATCGCCGAGTCGATCTCGCCGCGCGCGATGCCGGCCTCGACCAGCGCGCGGAAGTGCGCGGTGCGCGTCTCGCGCAGGCGCTGGACCAGCGTGTCGCGGAAGGGGAGGTCGTCGGTGACGGCGCGCGCCATCAGGCGGGCCAGCTGAGGCGCGGCGGCGCCGACCCGCACGCTGGCGCTCATCTGCGAGCGGAGCTGGTCGAAGAAGCCTGCCTCGGCATCGGACGGCGCGATGGACCGCAGCAGCCGGAGCTGCTCGGCGGCGGCGTATTCCAGCAGGAACAGGTAGAAGTCCTGCTTGTTGTCGAAGTACTGGTAGATGCTGCCCTTGGCGATCCCCAGCCGCTCGACGATGCGCGAGATCGACGCCACGGCGTACGGGTGGGCGGCGAACTCGTCGATCCCGGCGTCGATCAGCGCCTGGCGCTTGTTCGGCGGGAGGTTGTGGAAGGTTGGCTTCGGCACGGCCAGCGCCCTTTCATCGACGGGATGTGACCGACCAGTCATATGACTGACCGGTCACATCATACAACCGTGCGCGCGCTGTGGGATCGGTCGGAAGACGGAGCGGAGTACGCGGGCGGGCGCCGAGGTGGCGGCGGGCGTCTCTTCGCCCGGCGCAAGCGTGACACGGGCGCCGGAGGTCTGCTCCAGCGCCCGTGTCGTGGGATGCGGAGGGCTTATGCCGACGTGGCAGGCACCGGCTTGAGGGCGGGCGCCCACGGCGTGCCGATCAGCGGCAGCAGGTAGCGATCCAGCCCGTACCAGCCGGCCACCTTCCAGGCGAGCATCAGTACCACCGCGAGGGCGAACAGCATCCCGTTGGTGCTCGCCGCGCCGGCCATGATGAAGTTCCAGTTCATAAACGCTCCGAAGAAGGCTGCAATACCGACGAACGCCCCGACGATCAGCGCGATGCCGATCAGCAGCTCACCGTACGCCACCAGCGGCGCGAACCAGGTGTAGTAATCGCGGTCGAGCATGAAGCTGATGAACTCGCGGTACCAGCCGTAGGTGATCGGCGGGCGGCCCTCGGCGGGGACCTGCACCGCGCGCTCCCAGAAGCCCTTGAGCGCCGCGCCGCCGGCGGTCCATGCCGGGTCGGTGACCTTGTGCAGGCCGGCGTTGAACCACTCGTAGCCCAGGTAGATGCGCAGCAGCGCAAAGAGCCAGGCGAACTTCGTTGTACTGAACAGCGTGTGAGCCAGCGGCGGGTCGGGGATGGTGATCGTGTCCCCCTTGACAATGGTGTTAGCCATGGGGTTCCTCCTGTACCACGAAGCTCGATACGAACGAAGCGTCCGGCGCTATGTCGGTTCTCGGAGGATTGCTCGCGCCGTGTTTTTCTCGTGACACAGGGTACCAGGAATGCGCCGCCGCGCAGGGAACAGTCGGCTACTTTCGGTTAATGTCCGTGCACCGGGCTCGGCCCGGCCGCTGGCCTGCGGCTGTTTGGGGAGCACAGCGCCTGGAGGTGAGGTGCGGTCTGCCCCGGCGGAGCCGGAGCAGACCACACCTGCGGGGGAGAGTTCTGCGGCCCGGAGCGGCCGCGGGGAGCTTCGCCGGGGCCTCAGTGCCCGGACTTGTCGGAGTCGACGCCCGGGTCGGCGCCGGTGTCGAGCGCCGAGATCGCCTGGACCTCGTCGCTGGTGAGCGAGAAGTCGAAGATGTCGATGTTCTGCGCGATCCGGGTCGGGTTGGCGGACTTCGGGATCGGCACTAGCCCGAGCTCGATGTGCCAGCGCAGCACGATCTGCGCCGGGGTCTTGCCGTACTTCTCGGCCAGGCCCACCAGCGTCGGGTGCTGCAGCAGATCGGTGCCGGGGGCCAGCGGCCCCCACGAGACGGTGACGATCCCCTGCGCGCTGTTGTAGGCGCGCTGCTCGCGCCGCGAGACGCGCGGGTTCAGCTGGATCTGGTTCACCGCCGGCTTGGTTCCGGTCTCGGCCAGCAGCCGGTCGATGTGCGCGGGCTTGAAGTTGGAGACGCCGATCGAGCGCACCTTGCCCGACGCGACCAGCTTCTCGAACGTCTTCCAGGTGGACACGTACTCGTCGCGCTGGGGCAGGGGCCAGTGGATGAGCAGCAGATCGACATAATCCATCTTCAGGCGCCGCAGGCACTCGTCCAGGCCCGCGATCGCGCGGTCGCCGCCCTGGAATTCCCCGTCCAGCTTGGTGGTGACGAAGATCTCCTCGCGGCTGATGCCGCTGTCTCGGATGCCCTGGCCCACGCCGCGCTCGTTGCCGTAGCGGTAGGCGGTGTCGATATGCCGGTACCCGGCCTCGATCGCGGCGACGATCACCGGCGCCACCTCGGCGTCCTTCAGCGGCCAGGTCCCCAAGCCGATCTGAGGGATGCTGTTGCCATCGTTGAGCGGCAGTCTCGGCACGGTCATAGCTTGCCCCTTTCAAATAGCGTCGAACAGCGCCGTTATTCTACAGGAGTTGCGCGGGTGCCGCCCGCCCGTAGCCGGGAGCGTCTGGGGCGAATCTTCCCCGAACGTCGCCGGGGCGCGAGGCTGCTCACGGCAGAGCGAGCCGCCGGCCTGCGGATTGCGGGAAGAGCATGGGCGT
Source organism: uncultured Roseiflexaceae bacterium (assembly GCA_937974195.1). Lineage (GTDB taxonomy): Bacteria > Chloroflexota > Chloroflexia > Chloroflexales > Roseiflexaceae > CALJIC01. The sequence goes on from CALJIC010000152.1 coordinate 6,743, forward strand.
GCGAAAGAGGCGGTTAGCTACTTCCGGCCGTAGATGATCCCGGCCTTGCCGAGGATCTTCGGGTGCCTCAAGATCACAGGGACGGCGATCATGTCCCGAAGCGGCCGGCATTCAACCTGCGCTAACCCCAGCCCCTTCAGATAATCGAGGAATGCGGAGGGATTTCCGTAGAATTTCTTGTCATAGAAATAATCGACGAAGGCGAACCTTCCGCCGGGCTTCACGACTCGCAGCGCCTCCCGCACGACTTCCCTCTTATCAGCGACCGACTGCACTTCGTGAAAGGTGAGGTTGCTCGTGACTGCGTCGAATGTATCGTCGGGGAACTCGAGCGCCGCGACGTCGCCCTTCTGAAAGTGGACCCGCTCCGCGACGCCGCCTATCTGCGCATTCTTCTCACAGATCTGCTTCGAATACTCCCCCCAGTAATCGACCCCGGTGACTTCGGCCTCGTCGAACTGCTGCGCGAGTTTTACGGCGAGCACCCCATTGCCTGAGCCAATATCGAGAATGCGGCCTTTGATCGGAGTTCCTAGCTGCTGAATGATGAGGTTGTACACCTTCTCTTGGTATCTCCCGCCCCGCTGCGAGAACATGACATAGGAGTAGAGCGGGAAGAGGAAGGTGATGAGGGCGAGAAGAAACAGCAACGCCATGACAAGGTTATACAGAAAGCCCACAGGAATAAGGGCGAAGCCACCGATTACCAGCGTGAATAGTCCCAATAGAAGCAAGTTCTTTTTTCGGATCCAATTCCCGTACTGGAGCTGTGCTTCCATAGACTCCTCGCTGGTGAATGGCAGGACTTACGCGGTGCGGTGTGCTTCAGGGCGAGAGAGGCTGCGGCCCCTCTCGCGCTCTCCCCCGCCGGGCAGCCCACCAGCCGCTCGTCTCAGCCAAACTGGCACTGCAGCGCATCAGCCTGTGCCTGGGGCACGCGCATCGGTGGAGGTGGGCATGACAACGGGCAGACTGGCACAGGCCTCGTTCCCTTGCGGGTCCAGGGCCGCAGGCCCTGGCGCGGGTGGTGCAGGGCGGAGCGCCTGCAGAACACGCCTGGGTGCAGGACAGACCACCGCGTA
>CALJIC010000153.1 GCA_937974195.1 uncultured Roseiflexaceae bacterium
CACCCGAGGCGCGCCGGCGGGTCGAGCTGGCGGCGATGGCAGCGGTGCTCCAAGTGGAGCGGGCGCTGGGTTTCGAGCCCCGCGACGTGAGCGCAAATAAGGTCGGCTACGACATCGAGTCGCGTATCCCCGGCACGGGGCGGCTGCGTTTCATTGAGGTGAAGGGGCGAGCCGAAGGCGCCACGACGGTCACGGTGACCCGCAATGAGATCCTGACCGCCCTGAACAAGCCGGAGGAATTCGTGCTGGCGCTGGTGGCTGTACCACCGACACAGGCTCGTAGCGGGCCGATGGTACGGTATGTCCGTCGCCCCTTCACCCGTGAACCGGAGGAGTTCGCCGAGAGCGTGACCTTTCCGTGGGACACGCTGTGGGCGCGAGGGGAGGAGCCATCGTGATGCGGTCAAAGGGAATGTCATGATCATCTATGCCACCGAGATCTTCTTTGAACCGCCGACCGCCATGGAGGCGCTGCTTGAGCCGATCGCCGACTGGATGAGCGGGAAGCTTAAGCGCCATACTATTGTCGATGACCTCGGCACAACAACATCCTTCCAGTACCAGGGGCACTGCGGGAAGCATTTGGACCATGAATGAGCTGTTCACTGCTTTCGCCGAGGCGAGCGACGATGAGATCCGCCGGGCCATCCGCGACCCCTGGCAGGATTTCCTCAAACGCGACCTACCCGTGATCCGCGCAACTATTCGCCACGAGATTATCGGCCGCACTTGGGACGGCTAAGCATCGTGGCTGTCGAAAGATACTGCTATGGCCTACGAACATGAGCGCGACTTGATCGATCCCGGGGGCCAGTATCCCGCCGACGGTCTGCGGCGTGTGGAGCAACGTGCCCTTGAGGTTGCGCAAGCTCGGCCTGGCGCCGTGATCACCCGCACACGCGACGTTGTGCAGCTCGAATGGGGCGGCGAGGAGGGAATTGTTGCGCTAGTGACGGCCGAGGCCCTGGAGCTACGGTTGCCCGTTGTCGAGTGGACAATGGGCTCCTATGGTCCGGCGATGAGCAGCCGTCTGTGGCGCCGATTCCAGTGGGACGAACTCCCGCCTTCGCAGCTCGGCGTTGTGTTGCAACAGGCCCAGGCAGCCCGCGATGCCGAGTACCGAGAGTGTGTCTATTGCCACCAGCGCTTTACACCGGACCGCATGACAGGCGATGCCTGCCATGGCTGCGCCTCGCAGCACCTGGGCGTCGTGTACTGAGACCTCGTGAAGCACCGATGACAGCAACCTACACCATCAATGCAGCCACTGGTTCTGCTGCTCGGGGCGCTCATCGTCTGCAGAGCAGTCTGGAGCGCGTGCATCCAGTGCAGAACGCCCCTCGCTGGTACAGACTGGTGACATGGCTGGGCGTGCCGCTCATGATCGTCATCACGCTCCAGCGCCTGAACGCCCTGACGTAGGAAAGCTAAGCCGGCGGCCGCTTCGCCCTGCGGGAGAGGCGCCGCCAGAACTGATAGAGGATCGCTGCGATGCCCACCAAGAAGCTGATCGAAGTCGCCCTGCCGCTCGACGACATCAACGCGGCCTCGGCCCGCGAGAAGTCGATCCGCCACGGCCACCCCTCCACGCTGCACCTCTGGTGGGCCCGGCGCCCGCTCGCCGCTTGCCGCGCCGTGCTCTTCGCCTCGCTGATTGACGACCCCGATCAGGAGGGCGTGCCCGCCGAGCTTTTGCAGGAGATCGACGCTCTGCCCGCCCCCGAGCTGCCCGACTGGCAGGAACTGCCGCTGGCCGAGCAGCGCCGCCAGCGCCTCTTCCGCTTCATCAAGCTGCTGGTGCAGTGGGAGAGCAGCAACGACGAGCGTGTGCTCGCCACGGCCCGCCGCCTCATCCACGCGGCCACCGGCGGCAACCCGCCCCCGGTTTACGACCCCTTCGCCGGCGGCGGCTCTATTCCCCTGGAGGCCCAGCGCCTCGGCTTAGAGGCCCACGCCTCCGACCTCAACCCCGTCGCGGTGCTGATCAACAAGGCGCTGATCGAGATCCCGCCGAAGTTTGCGGGGATGCCGCCGGTTAACCCGATCGACCGCAACCAGATCGGCGCCGAGTGGAAGGGCGCGGCGGGTCTCGCCGCCGATGTGCGCTACTACGGCAAGTGGATGCGCGACGAGGCGGAGAAGCGCATCGGCCACCTTTACCCGAAGGTGAAGTTGCCGAAGGAGCACGGCGGCGGCGAGGCGACAGTGATCGCCTGGCTGTGGGCGCGCACCGTGACCTGCCCGAACCCGGCGTGTGGCGCCACTATGCCGCTGGTGCGCTCCTTCGCCCTCTCGACCAAGAAGGGCAAGGAGGCTTGGGTGGAGCCCGTGGTTGAGCCCGGCGCGCCGCCCCGCGTGCGCTTCGAGGTGCGCAGCGGCGCCGGCAAGCCGCCCGAGGGCACCGTGGGCCGCAAGGGCGCCCGCTGCGTCTGCTGTGGCTCTCCTGTGAGCCTCGACTATATCCGCGCCGAGGGCCGCGCCGGCCGCATGGGCGCCCAGATGATGGCAATCGTCGCCGAGGGCAAGAAGGGCCGCATCTACCTGCCGCCAAGTGAGGAGCATGAGCGGGTTGCAGCGAGCGCAGAGCCGACGTGGGCGCCGGAGACGGAACTTCTCTACAACCCGCGCTACCTAACGCCGCCAAACTACGGGTTTGACACCTTCGCCAAGCTATTCACACCCCGCCAGCTCGTCGCCCTGACGACGTTCAGCGATCTCGTGGGCGAGGCGCGGGAGCAGGTACGGCGCGACACGGAGGTAGCCGATGTGGGCCGTCCCGATGAGTATGCCGATGCGGTGGCGACGTACTTGGCGTTAGGGGTTAGCAGGCTTAGCGACATATGTAACAGTCTTTGCCGTTGGGAGAATACGAAAACACAAGTGCGCAATTTGTTCACACGGCAAGCTGTATCTATGTTGTGGGACTTTGCTGAGAACGATATCTTCGCTGAAGCTGCTGGTGACTATGGTGTAAGCCTGGAAAATCTGGTAAAGGCACTAGCTCAAACGCCAGCAATTATGCCTGGCCTTGTACTCCAAAAGGATGCTGCTAGTACAAGTTTCAGGTCAGGAATGATGTTCTCTACAGATCCACCCTACTATGACAACGTCCCCTATGCGGATCTGAGCGACTTCTTCTACGCGTGGCTCCGCGCCTCCGTGAAGAATGTCTACCCTGAGCTGATGGGTACACTGCTGGTGCCGAAGGCCGCAGAATTGGTGGCTGAGCCCTTCCGCCACGGTGGGCGCGAAGCAGCGCAACGATTCTTCGAGGAGGGATTGCTGAAGGTCTTCGGGCGCATCAGGGCGGCGCAAAGCGTAGAATATCCGCTTACCGTCTACTACGCTTTTAAGCAGGCCGAGAGCGACGATGACGACGAGGAGATCGGCGGCACGAACGGCGTATCCTCCTCGACCGGCTGGGAAACCATGCTGGAGGGTCTTGTTCAGTCCGGCTTCGCCATAAACGGCACCTGGCCTATGCGGACTGAGCTAGGCAACCGAATGCGTGGGCAAGGCAGCAACGCCCTCGCCACCTCTATCGTGCTTGTGTGCCGCCCTCGCCCTGAGGATGCCCGGAACACCACGCGGTTGGAGTTTATTAGGGCGCTGCGGCGGGAGTTGCCGGGGGCTCTGCGAGCCCTCCAGCGGGCGAACATCGCGCCGGTGGACCTGGCCCAGGCGGCGATCGGCCCCGGCATGGCGATATACTCGCGCTACCGGGCGGTGCTCGAGGCAGACGGCTCGCCGATGCGCGTCCGCACCGCCCTCCAGCTGATTAACGCGGCGCTGGACGAGGTGCTGGCCGAGCAGGAGGGCGAGTACGACGCCGATACGCGCTGGGCGATCGCCTGGTTCGAGCAGTTCCAATTCGAGGAGGGGTCGTACGGTGTCGCTGAAACACTGAGCAAGGCCAAGAACACCTCGGTGCAGGGCATGGTCGAGGCCGGCATCATCCACGCTCGCGCCGGCAAGGTGCGCCTGCTCAAGCGGGCCGAGCTGCCCGCTAACTGGGATCCCGCCGCCGACGAGCGGATCACCGCCTGGGAGGCGACCCAACACCTCGTCCACGCCCTCGACAAGGGCGGCGAGAGCGGTGCCGCGGCGCTGATCACGGCTCTCCCCGGCACCATCGCTGACCAGGCCCGCGACCTGGCCTACCGGCTCTACGTTACCTGCGAGCGCAAGAAGTGGGCCCAGGAGGCCCTGGCCTACAACTCCCTCGTCATCGCCTGGCCCGAGATCGCCCGCCTCGCGGTGGAGCGCAGCGCCGAGGGCGGGGCGGTGCAGGGGAGGATGGAGTTTTGATGAGTCTTCGCTGACGCTCGGTTGGAAATACTCGCTCAGTAAGGTCACACGCCATGCCGGCCACCAAGAAACTGATCGAAATCGCACTCCCGCTCGAGGCAATCAACCGGGCAGCGGCGCGGGAGCGCTCGGCCAGGCGTGGTCATCCGAGCAAGCTTCATCTATGGTGGTCGCGCAAGCCTCTGGCCGTCTGCCGAGCTGTCCTGTTCGCCTCGCTCGTCGATGATCCCGATCAGCCAGGCGTAGCGCCCGAGCTTCTGGCCGAAATTGACCGTCTCCCACTCCCCCGAGCGATTGATGGAACCAGCCAATCGGCTGGCGAGCGTCGCCGCGCTCAACTGCTCTCCTTTATCGAGCAACTGATTGCCTGGGAGAACAGCCGCGACGCGCGCACTCTGGCAACGGCCCGCCGCCTTATCCTCGCCGCAACGGGAGGTGCCCCGCCACCAATCTACGACCCCTTCGCTGGCGGCGGCTCCATCCCGCTGGAGGCGCATCGCCTGGGCCTAGAAACTCTCGCCTTTGACCTCAATCCGGTGGCCGTGCTGATCACCAAAGCCCTAGTTGAGATTCCGCCTCAGTTCGCCAAGCTGCGGCCGGTCAATCCCGCGGATCGCAATCGTATCGACGTAGACTGGGCCCACACAACAGGCCTTGCTGCCGATGTGCGCTTCTACGGAGCCTGGTTCCGTGCCGAGGCCAAGCGACGGATTGGCCATCTCTACCCCGACGCACAACTCCCTGCGGAGTACGGTGGCGGCACGGCGCCGATAACGGCTTGGCTCTGGGCCCGTACCGTGCACTGCCCGAACCCCGTCTGCGGCGCGCAGATGCCGCTAGTCAATTCCTTTGCCCTTTCGATGAAAAGGGGCAGGGAGGCCTGGGCGGTGCCGATCGTTGATCAGACCACCAAGCAGGTCGACTTCGCTATTCACCACCACAGCAGCGATTTACCAAATGGCACGATCGGTCGCCAGGGTGCCACCTGTCTTGTCTGTGGCAGCACCGCCCCGCTGCAGTATGTGCGCAGCGAAGGTCAGGCAGGGCGTCTTGGCGCTCAGTTGATGGCTATCGCTGTTGAGCACAACGGCGAGCGGATTTTTCTCCCACCCGCGGTGGCACCTAGTCCACCCGATGGCGCATCACCTACCTGGGTCCCCGATGTTGAGATGACCCGCAACCCTCGCCATATGACCCCGCCGCTCTACGGCATGACGACCTTTGATCGCCTGTTTACGCCCCGCCAGCTTCAGACACTCAGTTGTATGAGTGATCTCTTGCGTGAGACGCGCAGCCTGATCCTGCGTGATGCGGCGGCGTGCGGCGATCGAGACAGCCATGCATACATGCGAGCAGTGGTCACCTACCTGGCCTTGGCACTCGATAAAGCCATTAACTTCTGGTCGACCCTTGCAAGCTGGAAAAGCGATGATGGCTCGGTTCGTGGCACCTTCGCGCGCCAAGCCCTCGCCATCGTCTGGGTGTTCGCCGAAGCCAACCCGTTTCGCGCTGCCGGCGAAGGCATTGATACCTACATCGCCAGCGTCAGTGACGTGTTGGAGCAGTTGCCAGATGGGGTTCCTGGCATTGTCGGCCAGCAGGACGCAACAACGCTGCGTGGCGAACAGCCTTCTATCTTCTCAACCGATCCCCCCTACTACGACAACATTCCTTACGCTGATCTGTCGGACTATTTCTACGTCTGGCTCCGTCACAATCTGGGAGATCTCTACCCAGAGGTGATGAGCACCTTGCTTGTTCCAAAGGCTGCCGAGCTAGTCGCTGACCCCGTGCGACAAGGTGGCCCCGAGCAGGCCCGCCGATACTTCGAGGCTGGGATGCGCCAGGTGTTCACCCGGATCCACGCCTGCCAGCATCCCGACTACCCGCTGACGATCTACTACGCCTATAAACAGGCCGAGCAATCGGCTGATGCAGCCACATCGACTGGCTGGGAGACTATGCTGGAGAGCCTCATCGGCGCCCGATTGAGGATCACTGGCACCTGGCCAGTGCGGACTGAGCGGGCGGGGCGCCTGCGCGAGAGCGGCAGCAATGCCCTTGCCTCCTCGATTGTCCTCGTCTGCCGGCCGCTCCCCCTCGACGCCCGCGCTACGACCCGTCGCGAGTTCCTTAATGCCCTGAAGCAGGAGCTTCCACCAGCACTGCATGCCCTCCAGCAGGGGAATATTGCGCCGGTGGATCTGGCGCAGGCAGCAATTGGGCCGGGTATTGCAATCTACTCGCGCTACCAGGCCGTGCTGGAGCCCGATGGAACGCCGATGCGTGTCCGCACTGCGCTGCAGCTGATCAACCAGGCGCTGGACGAGGTGCTGGCCGAGCAGGAGGGCGAGTACGACGCCGACACGCGCTGGGCCATTGCCTGGTTCGAGCAGAGTCAGTTCGCTGAGGGGTTGTACGGCATTGCCGAGACCCTGAGCAAGGCGAAGAACACATCAGTGGCCGGGATGGTCGAAGCGGGCATCATCCACGCTCGTGGCGGCAAGGTACGTCTAATCAGTCGCGACGAGCTACCCGTCGAGTGGAGCCCAGCCAGGGACAGACGCGTGACGGCATGGGAGGCCACACAATACCTCGTGCGTGCCCTTGACAAGGAGGGCGAGCGGAGCGCCGCGGCACTTCTCATCGCCCTTCCCGGTGCTATCGCTGACCAGGCTCGTGACTTAGCGTACCGGCTCTACGCTATTTGCGAGCGCAAGAAGTGGACCCAGGAGGCCTTGGCCTACAACTCTCTCGTCATCGCCTGGCCCGAGATTGCCCGCCTAGCGGTAGAGCGCGGGGAGGGAGGAGGGCCGGTGCAGGGGAGGATGGAGCTGTAGCCCCACCGGGGAAACACATTGCCGTCCCCAAGCCAGAGGAACTGCTATGCGTCTCAGCCCTTCTTTGCTCCTCGTGATCGTCTACCCGACCTTGATGCTCGGCTTCAAGCATCACCTGGAGCCCCGACAGCCGTTTTCTGGCTACAGCCGATAGCGCCATAAAGGTCTGGCGGATTAGGTGAGCCGTGCTACGGCTTCACGAACACATAACAGCAAGAACAATCACAGCGGAGCAACTATGGCCCTCTCTAATCACGAACGAGTCGGCAAGGCCCTGGAGCTGCTGAATGCCGGCCTCAGACCCTTCTTCGCCCGCGAGCTGCAAAGCGCTTACGGCGACAATTGGGAGGAGACTGTGCGCGGCAGCCTCAGCGAGCGTCAGGGCGCCCGAGCGACCAACTGGGATACCACGGCCATGATTGGGATCATGATCGGCCAGTGGGATCAAGTCTTCCGCCGGCAACTCGGCGGCAACGACCGCACCCTGCTCCACGAGTGTCGCGACATCCGCAACCGCTGGGCGCACCAGCACGCCTTCACCCTGGATGACACCTACCGCGCCTTCGACAGCATCCAGCGGCTCCTACTCTCCGTGGGCGCACCGGAGCAGGCGGCCGAGATCGACCGCCAGAAGCAGGAGGTGCTCAGGATCCGCTTCGAGGAGCAGATCAAGCGCGAGCAGAAGAAGGCCACCACCGCACCGCTGAACGCCGCGCCGGCCGTGGGCCTCAAGCCCTGGCGCGAGATCGTCACCCCGCACCCCGACGTGGCCGGCGGGCGCTACCAGCAGGCCGAGTTCGCCGCCGACCTCGGCCAGGTCCACCGCGGCGAGGGCAGCCTAGAGTACCGTGACCCGCGGCAGTTCTTCCAGCGCACCTATCTCACCGAGGGTCTGCGCCTCCTGTTGAGCGGAGCCTTACGTCGGCTCACCAGCCACGACGGCGACCCGGTGGTCGAGTTGCAGACCAACTTCGGCGGCGGCAAGACCCACTCGATGCTTGCCCTCTACCATCTCTGCGGCGACATCCCACCGGCCGAGCTCGCCGGCATGGATGTGGTGCTGCGTGATGTACAGATCACCCGGCTGCCCCCCGTTCGCCGGGCGGTGCTCGTAGGCACGGCCCTCTCCCCGGCCAGGCGCTACACCAAGCCCGATGGCACAGTGGTGAACACTCTCTGGGGCGAATTGGCCTACCAACTGCTCGGCAAGCAGGGCTACGCGCTGGTGGCCGAGGCCGATGCGGCTGGGGTCAACCCCGGCTCTGACGCCCTGCGTCAACTCTTTGACTTGGCCTCGCCCTGTCTGATCCTGATCGATGAGTGGGTCGCCTACGTGCGCCAGCTCTACGGGGTGAACGGGTTGCCAGCGGGCAGCTTCGACGCCAACCTCACCTTCGCCCAAGCGCTCACCGAGGCGGCCAAGGCTGTGCCTCACGTGCTGGTGGTCGCCTCGCTGCCCGCCTCCGACATCGAGATCGGCGGCGAGGGCGGCAAGGAGGCGCTCAACCGGCTGCGGAACACCTTCGCCCGCGTTGAGTCCTCTTGGCGGCCGGCGAGCGCCGAGGAAGGGTATGAGATCGTGCGCCGGCGGCTCTTCCAGCCGATCAGCGACCCAAGCCTCTTCCCGCAGCGGGACGCGGTGGTGCGCGCTTACATGGATCTCTACCGCTCCAACCCGAGCGAGTTCCCCGCCGAGGTGCGCGAGGCCGACTACGAGCGCCGCCTGCTCTCGGCCTACCCCATCCACCCCGAGCTGTTCGACCGGCTCTTCAACGATTGGGCCACGCTGGACAAGTTCCAGCGTACCCGCGGTGTGCTGCGCCTGATGGCCGCAGTGATCCACACCCTCTGGGAGCGCCAGGATCGCTCGCTGCTGATCATGCCAGCCTCCATCCCCGTAGACGACGGCACAGTCAACTTCGAGCTGACCCGCTACCTGGAAGACCCGTGGGTGCCGGTGATCGAGAAGGACGTGGACGGGCCGAACTCCGTGCCGCTGCGCATCGACCGCGAGAACCCGAACCTGGGGCGCTACTCGGCGACCCGGCGCGTGGCCCGCACGCTCTACCTGGGCTCGGCGCCGACGCTGCGGGCGGCCAACAAGGGCCTAGAGGATCGGGCGATCAAGTTGGGCTGCGTGCAGCCGGGTGAGACGGTGAGCACCTTCGGCGACGCGCTGCGGCGGCTGGTGAGTGGGGCGACCCATCTCTACGAGAACGGGCAACGCTACTGGTTCTCGACCCAGCCCTCGGTCAACCGGCTGGCCCAGGACCGCGCCGAGCAGCAGCGCGAGGACCTCATCGAGCAGGAGTTGCTCAGGCGGTTGCGGGAGGAGTTGCGGCAGCGGGGCGACTTCGCCGGGGTGCACCTCGCCCCCACATCGAGCGCCGATGTGAGCGACGAGCGGGAGGCTCGGCTGGTGGTACTGGGGCCGCTGACCCCGCATGCGCCGCCGAGCAAGCAGGCTCGCTCCGAGGCCCGCGAGGCGGCGAAGCATATTCTGGAGACGCGCGGCTCAGCGCCGCGGCGCTACAAGAACACGCTGGCCTTCCTTGCCCCCGACGCGCAGCGCCTGGAGGAACTGGTGCAGGCCACGCGCCAGTACCTGGCATGGAAGTCGATCGAGGACGAGGCCGAGACGCTGAACCTCGACGCCTTCCAGCGGCGCCAGGCCGAGACGCGCTGCAAGCAAGCCGACGAGACGGTGAAAGGACGTATCCCCGAGACCTACGTCTGGCTGCTCGTACCCTCGCAACCGAAGGACGCCGACGAGCGGCCGATCCTGAATGCGCCCGTCGAGTGGGAGGAACTGCGGCTGCAGGGGCCGGACCCAATTGTGGTGCGGGCGAGCAAGCGGATGCGCAACGACGGGCTGCTAATCACCCAGTACGGCGGCATCCCGCTGCGACTGGAACTGGACCGCATCCCGCTGTGGCGGGGCGACCACGTCCAGCTCAGGCAGCTGGCGGACTACTTCGCCGAGTACCTGTACCTGCCGCGGTTGCGCGACAGCTCGGTGCTGCTTGGGGCGGTGGCGCAAGGGCTGGGGATGCTGACCTGGGAGCAGGACAGCTTCGGCTACGCCGAGCGGTACGACGCGGAGACGGGACGCTACCAGGGGCTGGTCTACGGCCAGTCGCGCACCGTGGCGCTGGACGAGCATGGGGTGCTGGTGCGGCCTGAGGCGGTGCTGCGGCAGCTGGCGGCCGACGAGGAGGCCCGGCGACGGAAGGAGGCGGAGGAGGCTGAGCGGAAGGCCGAGATGGTCTACCCTGACCCAACATCCACTCCGATGCCCGCAGCGGACGGACGCACCGGGGCGAGCGGGTATACCACAGCGGAGTCGGTTTCCACGCCGCAGCCGGCGGCCCGTCCACGGCGTATGCGGCGCTACCACGGGTCGGCGAAGCTGAATACGCTGAAGATGGCGACCGAGGCGGGCAAGATCGCCGAGGAGATCCTGATGCACCTGGCCGGGCTGCCCGGGGCACGGGTGCGCGTGACACTGGAGATCGAGGCGGAGATCCCGGAGGGCGCTCCCGACCACGTCGTGCGCACCGTGACGGAGAACAGCCGGGTTCTGAAGCTGGAGAGCTACGGCTTCGAAGAGGAGTGAGCGATGCCGACGAAAGGCTACGACGCGTTCTTCCAGCCGGTGGGGGCTCGGGATCGGATGACCTGCCGGGTCTGCGGCGCCGAGTGCACAGTCACCCGAGGCTGCATCGGCCCCACCGGGTTCGCCGAGGCGATGACTGGGGCTGAGCAGCCGCACGATCGCTTTGTCTGCCCTCATGCCGACCTGCCCTGGCACAGCGAGGGCCTCGCTCTGCTGCGCGAGGAGGAGGCCGAGTCGGATCGACTGCTGCGTCGCCTACTCAGCGCACGACGGGAGCAATGGGTGCAGCGTCATCTGCGCGACGAGCGAGAGCGCTAAGCCCATGTGCGCGGGGGTTGTCAGTGGCCTGGTCGTATGGACACACACCGGCATCGATGAGGCGCTGAGACAGCCTGAGGCGCGCTAGCGTCTGCTGAAAGGGTGGCTGCCGCTGGCGGAGGAGGCGACGCGAGTGGCGTTCAAGCGCGGTCCAGACCCACACCACCTGGCCTTTATGCCCCACATATGACCACATCGCGTCGATTTCGAGCTCGGGCCGCTCCAGGCTTGGGGGTAGCATCTCGCCGATGGGGCGGAAGTCTTTTTTTCAGGTACGCAATGATGGTTGGCCGGCTCAAGCCGACCTGGCGGGCAATCGCGCTATGCGACAGGCCTTCGTGGTGCAGTGCATCAACCTGGGAAAGCTTGGCAGCGTGGGCTTGAGCGTAGGCAGCGGTGGTAGTGTACACCCCACAGTCTCGGCAGTGATACTGCTGGCTGCCACCCGGCTTGGTTCCATTCTTCTTGACGTTGGTGCTCCCACATTTCTTGCACTGAAGTTCGGCCATCGTGCTCTCCCCTGTCAGTTTCGTCCTGAGCAGAGGCCTGCAAGTTCCATTCCCTCAGCAGTACCCTTTTGACGGCGACCCTCGCGAAAAAAGTAGGCAGCCCCCCTAATCACATGAGCAGATCCACGGCAGGCTATTCAAGCGAAGAAAAACCTCTCATACCCGACCCTTATGGTTCACCAGGCAAATGAGCGCAGCGTGGCACCTTACTCGAAGCAGCGGCAGCATCGTCGCCTGTACGGCGAAAGGGACAAACTCAAGGAACGGGCAGCCTCCCCGCTCCATCTGAGCCGGTGATAGAGATAGCCCAGCCTCATGACAGTGCTCAATGGCGGGAGAGTGTTGCAGAATTAGGGGCGCAGGGGCCCCTGGCGCATTCGGGGGTAT
>CALJIC010000154.1 GCA_937974195.1 uncultured Roseiflexaceae bacterium
AGGGCTGCAAGCCCTCCACGGATGTTTATCCTCCGTCGCTCTGCGGCGACTTTGTCGCCGCAGAGCGACGGAAAAACTCTGAGGCGAAGCCTCCCCGCAGCATCTAATGCTGAAGATGTATTGACGGCCGCACCCTTTTGCTATACAATATCGAAATGTTGCAACGTTGCAACTATTTGAAGTCTTGAAGATTGCGATGATACAACAAACCACAGAGACCGGGCTGGCGCAGCAGGTCGGGCGGGTGCTCGGCAGCCTCATCGGCCTGATGACCCAGTACAGCACGCGCGAGCTGCTGTGTCTCATGCAGCGCGAGGACCTCTCGCTGCCGCGTCTCACGACGCTCATGATGCTCTCGCGCCGGGGCGCGGCCTCGGTCTCGGATATCAGCGAGCACCTCAATCTGTCGCTTGGCGCGACCAGCCACCTGGTGGACAAGCTGGTCGACGCCGGGCTCTGCACGCGCGCCGAGGACCCGGAGGACCGCCGGCAGAAGCACATCGCGCTGACCGACGCCGGCCGGCAGATGGTCGACGAGGTGCGGCGGCTGCGCGTGGAGGAGATGGCCCGGCGCCTGGAGGGGCTGCCGGAGCCGCTGCTGGCGAGCGCGCTGGACGTCCTGACGGCGATGGATGCGCACCTGCGCGCGAACGACACGGATGGTACTGGCAAACACGGGTGAGGCTGGCTCGCGCCAGCGCTACCTGCACTCTTGAGTCCGGCCCAGCCGAACCAATGGCAAATGAGGAGTTCATGGCAACTACCGCGGTAACCGGCGAGCGGATCGACTACGCCTCGATCCTGCCCGGCCGCACGAAAGCGCTGATCCTGGCCGGCGTGCTGCTCGGCCTGTTTCTTGCCGCGCTCGACCAGACGATTGTCTCCACGGCGCTGCCGGCGATCGTGGCCGACTTCAACGGCCTCGACCTGGTGGCCTGGATCTCCACCGGCTACCTGCTGGCGAGCACGACGATGGTGCCGATCTACGGCAAGCTCTCGGACCTATACGGCCGGCGGGCCATCCTGATATGGGGCATCATCGTGTTCCTGCTCGGCTCGGCGCTCTGCGGCATCGCGGCCGACATGGTCCAGCTGATCATCTTCCGCGTGATCCAGGGCGTCGGCGCCGCGGCGCTCACCTCGACCGCCTTCGCGGTTCCGGCCGACCTGTTCGCGCCGGCGGAGCGGGCGCGCTACATGGGCATGTTCGGCGGCGTCTTCGGCCTCTCGAGCGTCGTCGGGCCGTTTCTCGGCGGCCTGATCACCGACCAGATCAGCTGGCACTGGGTGTTCTACGTGAACCTGCCGCTCGGGCTGATCGCCCTGGCGTTCATCCTGCGCAAGATGCCGCCGCTGAAGAGCGGCCTGCGCGCGCCGATCGACTGGCTGGGGACGATCTTCCTGACCCTGGCGGTGGTGCCGCTGCTGCTCGGCCTGACGCTCGACAAGGGGCAGTACCCGTGGGGCTCGCCGCTGATCGTCGGGCTGCTGGCCACCGCGGCCGTGTCGACCGCGATCTTCCTGACGGTCGAGCGACGCGCGCCCTCGCCGATCATCGACTTCCGGCTGTTCCGCATCCGCACCTTCTGGGTGGCGATCGCCGCCTCGGTGCTGAACGGCTCGGCCTTCTTCGGCGCGATCCTGTTCCTCTCGCTGTTCCTGGTGAACGTGGTCGGGCTCTCGGCCACGGCGGCCGGCACGGCGCAGATCCCGCTCATGCTCGCGTTCGTCACCAGCAGCATCACCGCCTCGGCGCTAGTGCAGCGCGTGGGCCGCTACAAGCCGTTCATCGTCGGCGGGTTTATCGTGATGCTGTTCGGCTTCTTCCTGATGACGCAGCTCAGCGCGCAGAGCTCGGTGTGGGACGTGACCTGGCGCATGGTGATCCTCGGCATGGGCATCGGCCCGGCGATGCCGCTGCTGAACCTGGCGCTGCAGAACGCGGTGCCATTCCAGCAGATCGGCTCGGCGACGGCCGGCCGCCAGTTCTTCCAGCAGCTCGGCCAGGCCGTCGGCGCGGCGCTGTTCGGCGTGGTGCTCTCGACGACGCTCACGGCGCAGATCGCCGCCAACGTGGCGCCGGTGGTGCAGAGCCTGCCGGCGGCGGTGCAGGAGCAGCTCGACCTGTCGCATCTGCGCAGCGCGACGGTGGCGGCCGAGGGCGCGGCCGGGGAGCAGGCCGACATCGCGGGCAAGCTGGCGCAGGCGGCCGAGGCCTACGGCCTGCCGGCGGCGGAGGCGCAGGCGATCGGCGGGCAGGTGAGCCTGGCGCTCAAGACGTCGTTCGCGAGCAGCATCACGCGCATCTACTCGTACGCGATCTGGCTGGTGGCGGCGGCGCTGACGCTGGTGGTGCTCTTCCTGCCGGAGCAGCCGCTGCGGAAGACGAACCGGGCGGAGAATCCGGCCAGCGCGCCGGTGTTCGAGTAGGGGCGCAGTGCTGCGCGCCCCGCCGGGCGCGGCAGGCGGTAGATGCGGCCCTGAGCCGCGGGATGGGCTTGAGTGTGGGTGCCGCTGCGCGCGGCAGGCGGCCGGGGGCCAGCCCCCGGCACCCCCGCGAGGGGCTTCGCCCCTTCGAACCCCAAAGGGATGCGTTCCTGTACCACACGCCGGGGGCGCATGCCTCAGCACACTGGCGCCGGGTGCCGCCCGCAGTGTGAGGAGCGCTTCGGCGCTATCGGTCACCGGTGCCGGGTGCTGCCAGCAGCGAGAGGCGCGTTCCGACGCTATCCGCCTCTGGTGGATAGCGCATTTGTGTGTGGGGCATACGCGGTCCCCGGCGCCGGGCGAAGCGCCGCAGGAGCAACGGGAGCAACGCATGAGCAAACCAGCTAGCCATCAAGCCAGTACCATACGCAGGTTGTACGGTCTGCTCACCCCCTACCGCCGGACTATAGCGGCCGGCATGGGCTGCCTGCTGCTCTCGATCGCCGCCGAGCTGTACCCGCCGCTGATCTGGCAGCAGGTGGTGGACGTGGGCCTGATGCGCGGCGACTGGGGCTTCATCCTCTGGCAGCTCGCGCTGCTGCTGGCGGTGTTCGCGGTCGGCCAGGCCTTCTCGGCGATACGCGGCGTGCTGCTCGAGCGCGCCGGCCAGCAGCTGACCCTCGACCTGCGGCTGCAGCTCTACCACAAGCTCCAGAGGCAGTCGGCGGCCTACTTCGCCAACCGCCGCACCGGCGACCTGATCGCGCGGCTCACCGCGGACGTCGAGGCGGTGCAGGACGTGCTGGTGCGCGGCACCGACTCGGTGGTCGCCAACGCGCTGCGCCTGCTCGGCGTCGCGGCGATCTTCATCTACCTCCAGCCGGCGCTCGGGCTGCTCACCCTGATCCCGATGGTCGCGGTGGGCCTGCTGCTCACCCGCTACAACGCCAATGTGCGGCCGGTGTACCGCGCGGCGCGCGAGCGCCTCGGCGAGCTCAGCGCGCGCCTGGCCGACAACATCGCCGGCGTGCGGGTGATCCAGTCCTTCGCGCAGGAGCGGCGCGAGCAGATCGCGATCGAGCAGCTCGGGCAGCAGCTCTACGACGAGCAGGTGAAGGCCGTCGCGCTGCGCAACCGGGTCTTCCCAGTGATCCGCTGGGTGGCGAGCCTAGGCAACGTGATCATGCTCGGCGGCGGGGTGTTCTTCATCCTGCGCGGCCAGTTCACGCTCGGCGGGCTGCTGGCCTACCGCGGCTACGGGCGCTACTTCTTCGGCCCGGTGGACGACCTGGTGAACATCAACGACCTGGTCCAGCGCGCCGCCGCCGCCGGCCGCCGGCTGTTCGAGGTGCTCGACGCGCCCGAGACGATCCGCGACGCGCCGGACGCCCGCCCGCTGCCCACGCCCATCCGCGGCGACATCCGCCTCGAGGGTGTCACCTTCGGCTACGACCCGGCGCGGCCGGTGCTGCGCGACGTCAGCCTCCACATCCGGCCCGGCGAGCGGGTGGCGATCCTCGGGCCCTCGGGCGCCGGCAAGTCCACGCTGCTCGCGCTCGTGGCGCGCCTCTACGACCCCGACGCGGGCCGGGTGCTGCTGGACGGCCACGACCTGCGGCAGGTCACGCTGGAGTCGCTCCGCTCGCAGGCGGCGCAGGTGCAGCAGGAGACCTACCTGTTCAACGCGTCGGTGCTCGAGAACCTGCGCTACGGGCGCCCCGACGCCTCGCTCGAAGAGGTGCAGGCGGCGGCGCGGGCGGCCAACGCCCACGGCTTCATCAGCGAGCTGCCGCAGGGGTACGACACGCTGGTCGGCGAGCGGGGCGTGAAGCTCTCGGGCGGGCAGAAGCAGCGCATCGCCGTGGCGCGCGCCTTCCTGGCGAACACGCCGCTGCTGCTGCTCGACGAGCCGACCAGCGCGGTCGAGCCGGAGTCGGAGGCGCTGATCATCGAGGGGCTGGAGCGGCTGATGGAGGGCCGGACGGCGCTGATCGTCTCGCACCGCCTCTCGCTGGCGCGCTCGGCCGACCGGGTGGTGGTGGTCGCCGGCGGGCGGATCGTCGAGGAGGGCCCGCCGGAGGAGCTGCTGGCGCGGCCCGGCGGCCACTTCGCGGCGATGGTGCGCGCCGACTCGGCCTTCGTGACGCTCGAGGACCAGCAGCGCGCGGCGGCCTGAGGCGTCCGGCTCATCTGCGCTGCGCGGGCCTGTGTGCGGGGGCCGCCGTGCTTGTGCGCGCTGCCGCCGCCCGCTCCTCCACAACCCTTCTCTTCCGCAGAGCCTACCAGAGCGTGAGCTGCTCGGCGATCGGGGTGCGCCGGGCGTAGTGGCGCGCGCGGGCCTGCGCGTCCCGGCCGTAGAAGCGCCCGTCGAGTGTGACGAAGTCCCGGGCGCGCGAGGCGGCCGCGCCGAGCGCGGCGAGCTGCTCGGGGTAGCGGAAGCGCCCCTCGCGCCGCAGGCGCATGATCCGCCGCACGCCGAGCGGCCCGATGCCCGGGACGCGCAGCAGCGTCTCCGGGTCGGCGGTGTTCAGCTCGACGGGGAAGCGGGCGGGGTTGGCGAGCGCCCAGGCGAGCTTGGGGTCCAGGTGCAGCGGCAGGTTGTCGCCGGGCTCGTAGGGGAGCTCGCTCTGCTCGAAGCCGTAGTGGCGGATGAGCCAGTCGGCCTCCTTGAGGCGCTGCGCGCGGACGAACGGCGTCGGCGCACGGTCGGCGAGGGGCGTGCCGGCGGCGGGCCGGAAGGCGCCGAAGTAGACGCGCCGCAGCTCCAGCTCGCGGTAGAGCCAGGTCGTGGTCAGCAGCAGCTCGCGGTCGCTCTCGCCCGCCGCGCCCACCACGAACTGCGTCGCGATGCCGCTGGGGAGCGCGCCGGCCCGCTGCCAGTCCCGCGCCCAGAGCAGCCGCTGCACGATGTCGCCGGCCCAGTCGCGCTCGGGCGAGACCTGCGCGAGCCGCTCGGCGGAGGGCATCTCGAGGTTGATGCTGATGCGGTCGGCCAGGCGCGCGGCGCGCTCGACCTCGTCCCGCGGCGCGCCCGGCAGCAGCTTCACGTGCACGTAGCCGGTGAAGGCGTACCGGGTGCGCAGGAGCTCGACGCCGTCGAGCATGCGGGCGGTGGCCGCGCGGGCGTCGCCGTCCACCGCGGTCGAGACGAGCAGCCCCTGCACGGCGCCGCGCTCGTAGCGGGGCAGGAAGGCGCGCGCGAGGTCCTCGGGCTCGAGCCGGGCGCGGGGCGCGTCGCTGCCGGAGCGCAGCGGGCAGTAGGCGCAGTTCCACTCGCAGCGGCTGCTCATGAGCAGCCGGAACGTCGGCAGGGCGCGACCGTCCGGCCCGGACTCGGCGACGATCCCGCCCGCGTCCCAGGCCGCCTTCTTCGGCGTGTAGCGCCGGCCGCCCTGGCTGAAGGTGTCGCAGGCGTCGAAGCGGGCGGCGGGGGCGAGGATGTCCAGTTTCTCTTCCAGGTCCATAGGCACCAGGTCGAAGCGCCCGCGCCGCGCGGCCGGCGCTCAGGCGGGCAGATGGGACGCCCGCGGGCCCGGCGGCGCCGGCAGAACTGCCCCGTCCCTCGTCGCGGGCATGCGGCTGCCAGGCCGGATGGGCCGCCGGCATCGCTTTCGCTCAGCGAAAGTGCCGCGTGGTATTATACACCGGCGTCGCCCGGAATAGCACGGGTTTTCGGCTTTCGGGCAAGCCGGGCGCCTGAATGACAATCGCAGACCGCCATGTGGCCTTTGATGCGGCAGGCGCGCTACCTGCGCCGCTACCGCCAGATCGCCGGGGTGCTCGTCAGCCACGGCTTCGGCTATCTGGTGAACCAGCTCGGGCTCGGCTCGCTGCTCTCGCTGCCGCGGCGGATCATCCGGCGCCCGCCGGCCGACCGGCTGAGCGGCCCGGAGCGGCTGCGCAGCGCGCTGACCGAGCTCGGGCCGACGTACGTGAAGCTGGGCCAGATGCTCAGCACCCGGCCGGACCTGCTGCCGCCGGCCTGGATCCTCGAGCTGAACAAGCTGCAGGACACCGTGCCGCCCTTCCCGGCCGAGCTGGCGATCGCGACGGTCGAGTCCGAGCTGGGCCGGCCGGTGGAGTCGATCTTCCGCGAGTTCTGCCACGAGCCGCTGGCGGCCGCCTCGCTCGGCCAGGCCCACGCCGCGGTGCTGCACGACGGCACGCAGGTGGTGGTGAAGGTCCAGCGGCCGGACATCGAGGGGCTGGTGGCGGTGGACCTGGCGATCCTGGCCGACCTCGCGGCGCTGGCGCAGGAGCGCACCGAGCTTGGCAAGCAGTACGACCTCGTCGACCTGGCCTGGGAGTTCGGCGCCATGCTGCGCGCCGAGCTGGACTACCGGCGCGAGGGGCGCAACGCCGAGCGCTTCCGCAAGCACTTCGCCGGCAACCCCTACGTCAAGATCCCGACCGTGTACTGGGACCTGACGACCTCCAAGGTGCTCACCACCGAGCGCCTGTTCGGCGTCAAGATCAACGACCTAGCCGGGATGGACGCGATGGGGCTGGACCGCCGGGCCCTGGCGCGCCACGCCGTCGAGCTGATCCTGCAGGAGATCTTCACCGACGGCTTCTTCCAGGGCGACCCGCACCCCGGCAACCTGTTCGCCATGGAGGGCGGCGTGATCGGGGCGGTGGATTTCGGGCAGGCCGTGGCGCTGGACCGCGAGATGACCGGCAACCTCATGCTGCTGCTGGCGGGGCTGACGCGCGGCGACGCGGACGGCTCGCTGCGGGCGCTGCAGCGGCTGGGGATGCTGGCGCCGCGCGAGATCACCGGCGCGCTGCGGCGCGACATGATGCGCTTCATCGAGCGCTTCGTGGACCGGCCGCTGGAGGAGATCTCCGGGCGCGAGATCGGCGACGAGCTGCTGGCGCTGGCGCAGCGCCACCGGCTGCGCATGCCGGCGCCGCTGGCGCTGCTGCTCAAGGCGATCATCATGATGGAGGGCATCGGCGTCCAGCTCGACCCGCACCTGGACGTGTTCAGCATCGCGCGGCCCTACGCGCAGCGGGCGTTCGCGGAGTTCAACTCGCCCGAGGCGGTGGCGCAGCGCGTGATCGAGCGCTCGCGCGACCTCGCGGAGGTGGCCGGCATGCTGCCGCGCCAGGTGAGCGACGCGCTCCAGAAGCTGAACGACGGCGAGCTGACGCTGAGGACCGAGGAGCGCGAGGCGCGGCGGGTGGCGGCGGCCATCACGCTGGCGGGGGTGCGCGTGGCCCTTGCCGGCGTGCTGCTGTCGGCGACGCTGGGCCTGGGGCTGCTGGGGCTGGCGGTGACCCTGGGCGGCCTGAGCGGCGCGCTGCCGACCGCCCTGTTCGCGCTCGGCGCGGTGGCGCTGGTGACCAGCGGGCTGGCGCTGCTGCTGAGCCTGCTGCGGCGCGGCGAGTAGGCGCCGCTGGCAGGGCTGCGCCCCGCGCCCGCGCTGCGCTCCTTGTTGCTTCGTTTGCGGGCGCTGCGCCCTGCGTCCACATCTGGCTTCCTGTAGTTCTGTTTGCAGGCGCTCCGCCCTGCACCCGGGCCGGGGGCCAGCCCCCGGCACCCCCGCGAGGGGCTTCGCCCCTTCGAACCCCAAAGGGAGCGCGAACGCTGCGGAACGCCCGTTGTCATGCCTCGCTGCGGCCGGGGCGCCCGTTGTCATGCTCGCTCCGGCCGCAGCGGCGCTCCTGTTGCTTGGCCTGCGGGTTGCTGCGCCCTGCACCCACATCTGGCTTCCTGTAGTTCTGTTTGCAGGCGCTGCGCTCTGCACCTGCACCTGGCTGCCAGGTGTTCCGCTAGCAGGCGCTCCGCCCTACACCTGCAGCTGGGTGCCAGGTGCTCCGTTTGCAGGCGCTCCGCCCTGCACCCGGGCCGGGGGCCAGCCCCCGGCACCCCCGCGAGGGGCTTCGCCCCTTCGAACCCCAAAGGGAGCGCGAACGCTGCGGAACGCCCGTTGTCATGCCTCGCTCCGGCCGGGCGCTCGTCAACGCTCGGGCGCCGGCTGCACCCGCCGAGCAACATACTGGCCAGCCGCACCTGGCGGGCAGCGCACGGGCGTCGGCCGTGCCCGCCGAGCGACACGCAGGTGTACCGGCCGCAGCGGCGCTGGCAGCGTCGCGGTGATGATGCCGGGATTGGAGTGCCCGGAGGCATGACAACGGGCGGGCAGCAGAAGGCAGCATCTGTTGCGGGGTCGCGGGGCGGCGAGCCCCGCGCCGGGGGTGCAGGGGCGCCGGCGCGCCCCTGCCGCCCGCCGCGCGCAGCGGCAAAGACATGAGGGGCGAGACGGGGTCCGGGGCAGGCGCCCTAGCCACTAGCCGCGCGCAGCGGCA
>CALJIC010000155.1 GCA_937974195.1 uncultured Roseiflexaceae bacterium
CGCCGATCGCCTTGATCCCGCCGATCGCCTTGATCCCGCCGATCGCCTTGATCCCGCCGATGTCGAAGATCGAGCCGAGCTCCACCGCGTCGCTGATCGGCATGGTCGGCGCGGCCATGTCGGCCACCAGCGCGATGTCGTAGTCGGCCGGCAGATCGGTGAGCCGGATCGTCACCACGGCGCCGCCGTTGTCTACGTTGAAGGTATACCAGTCGCCCTTCTTGCCCTGCTGGTCGCTCGTGCTGTCGATTCTGCCGAGCGCCGCCGCCTGATACGCGCTGTCCAGCGTGAGCAGGTCGGCCCGCTCGACAGTGTTGTTATCCTCGCTCTCTTCCACCGGCGTCGCGGCGGGAGGCGCGGGCGTGTCCTGCGCCGCGGGGAGTGCGTCGGCAGCCGGCGCGGTCCCGAGGACGACGAGCAGCGCTGCCAGCAGAAGCGCGAGGCGCAGGTGGAGCGGCACGTGACCAGTCATTCGGGCCTCCTTGCGCAAGGGAGAGTCGGAGCCTTATGCATACACTGAATCGCATCGAGGGGCGCATTGGTTACGCCCGCCGCCCGAGCGGGAGATGAGGCGTCGCCACCCCAGCCATCGTTGATGTGCGAAAGGTCCCGCTGCGCCGCCAGCGCCGTAACCGCCGGCGGCGCTCAGCTCGTCATCCCGTACTCCGCGGCGAGATCGCGGGCGCGCCCCAGGTCGCGGCGCGCGCCGACGGCCTCGAGCATCGGCAGGGCCTCCTCGAGCGCCGCGCGCCCCTCCGCCTGGCGCCCGAGCGCGGGGGCGAGCGCCGCGACCGCCACCAGCGTCCGGCTGAGCTCCAGCGGGTTGCCCGCCTCGCGCAGGATCGCCAGGCTCTGCTCGAGCGCCTCCCAGGCGCCGGCGGCGTCTCCGCGGGCGCTGAGGATGTCGGCCAGGGTGCGGTAGGTCAGGCCCTCCTCGGCGCGCGCGGCGAGGCGCACCGCGGTGGCCAGCGCCCTCCGGCAGCGCTCGAGCGCGCCCTCCAGGTCGCCGCGGCGCAGCGCCAGATCGGCGGTGTAGCGCTCGAGCTCGGGCAGGAAGTCCTCGGCGCCGGCCTGCTCGTACAGCGCGGCGCTGCGCCGCAGGTGCTCCGCGGCCTCCGCAAGCTCGCCGCGCTGCATCTGCGTCGCGCCCAGGTTCATGTGCAGCACGCCGGTCGCGTAGAGCGAGCCGAGCCGCTCGAACATCGTCAGGCTGCGGCGGTACTGCTCGGCGGCGGCGTCCAGCTCGCCCTGCGCGGCCAGCAGCAGCCCCAGGTTGTTGGCGATCATCGCCTGGCCGTAGACGTCGCCGATCGCCTCCTTGATCGCCGCCCCCGCCTCATAGTTGGCGCGCGCCTCGTCCAGCCGGCCGAGCTCCTGGGCGAAGAGCGCCAGGTTGTTGTGCGCGTCGGCCAGGCGCGGCAGATCCCTGGCCTGCTCGTACAGCGCCAGCGAGCGCCTGGTGAGCTCGTGGGCGCGCGCGGCGTCCCCCAGGTTGCTGTAGGTCCCGCCCAGCAGCATGAAGGCCTCGGCCTGGTAGCGGGCGCTGCCGAGCCGCTCGGCGATCGCCAGCGCCCGCTCGCCCCACTCGAGCGACTGCCCGTAGCGGCCCTGGCGCTGGTGCAGCCCCGCGCCGAGCAGCAGGCAGCGCACGTGCTCCTCGCTCTCGTCGTCGCCGAGCGCCAGCGCCCGCTCGACCCACTCGAAGGCGGTGTCGAACGCGGCGCGCTTCTCGTAGACCCGCGCGATATGGTAGTGCAGCCGCGCCAGCCCGGCGGGCGTGGCCGCCGGCAGCGCCCGGGTCAGCCGCAGCGCCTCCTGGTAGCGCGCGAGCGCCGCATCGTACTCGCCGATCAGCGCGTGCACCACGCCCAGGCGCTCGTGCAGCTCGACGACCGCCAGCTGGAGCCTCTCCCGATCGACGGCGGCCGACGGCGCCTCGTCCTGCTGCGTCCGGTGGAGGCCCTCGAGCTTCGCGGCCACCTCCAGCGCCCGCTCGAACAGGGCGATCGCCTCACGGTTGGCGAAGCGCTGCTGGGCCTGGCGCCCGGCGCGCAGGTGGTAGTCGAAGGCCTTCTCCCACTCCTCGGCCAGCAGCCAGTGGCGCGCCAGCAGCGGCAGCTGCTCGTCCAGCCGGTCCGCGTGCTGCACCTCGATCTCGCGGGCGACGCGCCGGTGCAGCTCGCGGCGGCGCGCGTACAGGATCGCCTCGTAGGCCACGTCGCGCGTCAGCACGTGCTTGAAGAGGTACGCCACCGGGTCGGTGTCGGGCATCACCAGGTCGGCGGCGCCGAGCCGCTGCAGCTCGTACGGCAGGTCGTGGTTCTGCGGCATCACGCCCGCCAGCAGCGGGTAGGCGAAGCGCCGCCCGATCACCGCCGCCACCTGCAGCACCTCGCGGCTGCGCTCCGCCAGCCGGTCCAGGCGGGCGACGATCAGGCCCTCGATGCTGTCCGGCACGGCCAGCTCGTCCGGCGCGCGCGTCAGCCGCCAGGTATCGCCCTCCTGCGCCAGCGCGCCGGCCTCGACCAGCCCGCGGACCATCTCCTCAATGAAGAACGGGTTCCCCTGCGCCTGCTCGACGATCGCCGCCAGCGCCGGGGGCGGCTCGCCGCGCAGCAGCTCGCGCACCAGCGCCGCGGCGCCCGCCGGGGACAGCTCGCCGATGACGATGCGGGCGCAGTGGGGCAGGTCGCGCCACGGCTCGGAGATGGCCGGGTCGCGCCGGTAGCCGAGCAGCAGCAGGAGCCGCGCCGCGTGCGCCGCGCGGCCGAGGTGGGCGAACAGGTCGAGCGACGAGGCGTCGCACCACTGCAGGTCGTCCACAACGATCGCCAGCGGCTGGGCGGCGGCCTCGGCCAGCACGAGCGCCTCGATCAGCTCCTGCACCCGGTCGTGGCGCTGCTCGGGCGACAGCGCGGCGGTGAGCGGCGTCTCCTCGAAGGGCAGGCCGAGCACGTCGGCGAGCAGCGGCGTGAAGCGCGCCAGGTCCGGCGCCAGCGCCGCCACGCGCCGGGCGACCGCCTCGGCCCGGGCGGCGGGGCCGCCGTACATGTCGAGGGCGAATATCTGGCGCAGCAGCGCGCGGAGCGCGGCGTAGGGCGCGCTCTGCTCGTAGCTCTGGCACTCGACGGTGTAGAGCAGAAACGGCGGCACGCGCTCCTCAGGCGGGACGCGCGCGCCCGAGCGCAGGATCAGCTGCTGGAGCGCCTCCTCGATCAGGCGCGACTTGCCGGCGCCGGCCTCGCCGGTGAGCGCCACCACCCGGCCGCTGCCCCGCAGCGCCGCCGTCCCCTCGGCCAGCAGCCGCTCGCACTCCTCGGCCCGGCCCACCAGGGCAGCCCGGCCGAGCCCGCTGCGGCTCTCGGACGCAATCTCCGTCGGCTGAAGCGCCACCGCCAGCGGCACCGGCTCCGGCACGCCCTTCAGCGTGACCGGCGGCAGGTCGCGCAGGACGAAGCGGCCCTCCACGGCGCGCCGGGTGCTGGGCGAGATCAGCGTGTCGCCCGTGGCGGCCACCGACATCAGCCGGGCGGCCAGATTCACCGGCTGGCCCATCACCGTGTACTCGTGGCGGCGGGCCGAGCCGACCTTGCCGGCGAAGACCACGCCGGTGTTGATGCCGATCTTCTGCGACAGGGTGACGGGGCCGCGGGGCGGCGGGGCGATGCCTCTGGCCACCGACACCTTGCCCGCCAGCAGCTCGGCGATCTCGGCGTTCGCCTCATCCAGCGCGGCCCGCATCTCCAGGGCGCAGCGCACCGCCCGCTGCGGGTCGTCCTCGTGGGCGGCGGGGGCGCCGAAGAGCGCCATCAGCTTGTCGCCCGACGTGTACATGTCCACCTTGTTGACGATCCCGTCGTAGCGGTGGACCACCGCCTGGGCGCGGCGGTAGTAGGCGTTGAGCACCTGCGCCGCGGTGTGGGCGTCCTCGCCGAGCAGGTCGAGGGCAGCGCTGAAGGGCGCGAAGTTGGCGAACAGCACGGTGACCGGCCGGAACTCGCCGGTCCCGGCCGCCCCCTCGCCGCCCTCCAGAAACCGGCGCGGCAGCCGGTGCGGCAGGTACGGGGTCAGGGCATCGATCCGGCTGGCCAGCGCCAGCAGGTCCTCGACGCGCTCGCCCTGCCCGGGCGCGAGGCCCGGCGCCTGGTCCCATCGCCAGCGCTGGGCGCGGGGCAGCGCCTCGGGGGCATCGTGCAGCAGGTGGAACCCGGCGTCGCGCCTGGACACCTGGACGCCGGGAGCGAGGGCGAGGGTCGTGTCGGTGATCACCACATCGCCCGGCTCGGCGATCTCCTGCGCGCGCGCGACGCGGTTGATGTCGCGGCCGGTGACCACCAGCTCGATGTGGTCCCGGTCGCCGACCTGGGCGGCGAAGACGCGGCCGGAGTGGACGCCGACGCGCAGCTTGAGGGAGAAGGTGCCGGCGCGGGTCTCGATCGCCCGGAACCAGACCATGCGCTCCTGCAGGGCCAGCGCGGCGCGGGCGGCGATCGCCGCGTGCGCCTCGCCGAGCGTGGCGGCGTGGAAGAAGGCGGTGAGCGCGTCGCCGCCGAACTTGAGCAGCTCGCCGCCGTAGCGCAGCACCTCGTCCACGAGCGCGCCGAAGAGCGCGTTGATGATCGTCGAGATCTCCTCGGCGCCCTGCTTGCCGAGCGTGCTGAGCTGCGCCGAGAGCGCGGTGAAGCCCGAGAGGTCGGCGAAGAGCACCGAGCCGTCCCAGTAGGCGCCGCCGACGAGGCCGGGGCGCGGCGCCTCGATCTGCTGGCGCAGCAGCGTCTCGGGCACGTAGGAGGCGATGGCGCGCAGCTCTGAGCGCAGCCGCTCGCACGCGGCCGGCAGCGCCTCAGGGGGGAGGGCGCCGGCGCGGGCAAGCTCCGCGAGGCGGGCCGGCGCAAGCGCCTCGGCCGAGGGATCGAGGAGCGGTGCTGCTGTGGCAGTATCGAACACAGCCGTGTTCCTCTGACTGGGGCGCGTGGTGTGGTGAGCGCAGAGCAGGACGCCGGGCGCGTGGCTGCGCGGACACGGGCTGCACATTAGGTGCTCCGCTTTGTATGATACCACACGCGTCGAGCGGCGGCCGCTCCCAGCCTGAGCGGCACATCCGCTGTGATAAACGAGCCCTTCGGCGCGGTTTTGCGCCCACCAGGAGGCCGCGGCGCCCAGTCTCAGCTTCCTGTCAGGAGCGGCTCTGCGGCGGCTTCGCGCCGGCAGAGCGGCAGGGAAAGGACTTCTCAGAGGGCCTGCCGCCCTCCGAACCTCCCGCAGAGAGCAGCCAGAGGACTGCGGCCCTGGCGGGCCACAGGCCCTTCGAACTGCCTGACGGAGCGCTCCACGGGCTGCCGCGCAGCTTCCCGGCGAGCAGGCGCTACAGCGGCGCCGCGTAGTCGTCGGCGTCCTCGACGATCACCCGGTAGCCGCCGGCCGGGAGGCGCCGGAAGCGGATGTGGCGCGGCGCCGGGGGCAGCCCGCGCCGGCGCAGCTCCTCGTCGACCGCCGCCTGGATGCGCTGCCACAGGCCGGCCTCGCCGGCGTAGTAGCGGGCCAGCAGCTCGTTCAGCGCCGCATCGGCGTCCCATTGTTGCATACGACCTCCCTGGGCAAGCCGCCCGATATTGTAAAGCACGTCACAATCTTGCCCCTGTCAGCAGAACGCCCTACAATTATGTCGGGAAAACGAGATGAGTGTATCTTCTGGTGGTCAGCCGCGCTGACGGTGCCAGGGTGCTGCGTTTGGTACGCCACGGCCACCCACAGCTGCCGCAGGCAGCCGCACGATCGGCGTGATGCGCCACCTGACAGTGAGGCCGGGCATGGTTGAGCTACAGGTCGCGGTCGCCAAAGTACCCCGCCACGGAGCGGAGGAGAGCGGCGATACGCTGGAGATGATCGAGCGCCCGGGCGGGGGTCTCTCGGTGGTGCTGGTGGACGGGCAGGGCAGCGGGCGCGGCGCGAAGACGCTCAGCAACCTGATCGCCACCCGCGCGATCGCGCAGCTGAAGGACGGCGCGCGCGACGGGGTCGTGGCGCGGGCGGTCCACGACTACCTCTACACCTACCGCATGGGGCAGGTCGCGGCGACGCTCAATATCCTCTCCGTGGACCTGCGGAGCGGCACCGTGCTCGTCTCGCGCAATAACCCGGCGCCGTTCTTCATCATCGAGGACGGCCAGGTCCACAGCCAGAGCGATCCCTCGATGCCGATCGGGCTGCACCCCGGCACCAAGCCGCGCATCACAGAGATCCCGCTGCGCCCGAACCTGTACGTGGTCGTGTTCACTGACGGGCTGCTGAAGGCCGGGCAGCGCTTCGGCGAGGACCTGGAGCTGGTGAACTTCCTCGCCGGCTGGCCAGTCGAGGACGGGGCGCCGCCGCTCGCAGAGGCGCTGCTGGCGCGGGCGCTGGAGGCGGACCACGGCGAGCCGGCGGACGATATCAGCGTCGTGGTGCTGGCGGCGCTGCCGAAGCCGACGATCGGGCGCGTCCGGCGCATGTGGGTCAGCCAGCCGATCGAGCACCTGGCCGCCAACGGGCGGCGCGAGATCGGCACGGACGAGGACCTCGGGTAGAACAAGCCAGGAGCGCGGGCCGCTCCGCCAGCCGCGCTGCCCGTGTGAAAGAATGACGGGGTGACTGGGAGCTTCGCGCTATCCCAGTCACCCCGTCACCCTGTCACCCCGTCACCTATTTTACCCCGTCGCCGTATCCAACCCCTCGCTACGTCCGCACCTGCTCGGCGAACTGCAGCTGGTAGAGCCGGTAGTAGTAGCCGCGCTTGGCCAGCAGCTCCTCGTGGCTGCCGTCCTCCACCAGGCGGCCCTTGTGCAGCACCAGGATGCGGTCCACGTGGCGGATGGTGCTGAGGCGGTGGGCGATCACGATGCTGGTCCGCCCGCGCATGAGGCGCTCGACGGCCGTCTGCATCAGCGCCTCGGTCTCGGTGTCCACGCTGGAGGTGGCCTCATCGAGGATCAGCAGCACCTCGGGGTTGAAGGCGATCGCCCGGGCGAAGGCCAGCAGCTGCCGCTGCCCCACCGAGAGGTTCGAGCCGCGCTCGCGCACCTCGTACTCGTACTGGCCCGGCAGCTTCTCGATGAACGGCGCGGCGTTGGCGATCTCCGCCGCCTGCCGCACCTGCTCGTCGGTGATGCTCCGGTCGTGCAGGCGGATGTTCGAGGCGATCGTGCCGCTGAAGCAGACCGGGTCCTGCGGCACGGCGCTGACGTGGCGCCGCAGCTCGGCCTGGCGCACCTGGCGGATGTCCACGCCGTCGAGCGTGATCGAGCCGTGCTGGATGTCGTAGAAGCGCGCCATCAGGCTCACCAGCGAGGTCTTGCCGGCCCCGGTGGCGCCGACCACCGCCACGCTCTGGCCGGCCGGGATGGTGAACGAGATGCCGCGCAGCACCCAGTCGGCATCCTGCTGCGGCTCGCCCGTCTCCGACACGTGGGCGTCGGTCGGGTTATACGTGAACCACACATTCTGGAAGGAGATCTCGCCGCGGATGGGCTTGGGCAGCGAGACCGGATCGGGCGGGTCCAGGACGTCCGGCTGGGTGTCGAGCACGGTGAACACGCGCTCGGAGGAGGCCATGGCGCCCTGGAGCGTGTTGTAGCGCTCGGCAATCTGGCGGATGGGCTGGAACGCCTGGTCGGTGTACTGGATGAAGGCCACCAGCATACCGAGCGTGGCGAGGTCCGCCAGCACGATCTGGCCGCCGAGGTTGAGCAGCAGCGCGGTGGCGCTCACCGAGATGAAGCTCACCAGCGGGAAGAAGATCGCGAAGGTCCGGTTCGAGCGCAGCTGCGCCTGGAGGTAGTCCTGGCTGAGCTCGCGGAAGCGCAGGCGGCTCTGCTCCTCGCGGTTGAAGAGCTGCGTCACCAGGATGCCGGTGATCTGCTCGTTCAGGTAGGCGTTGATGCGCGCGATGCGCTGGCGCACCTGGCGGTAGATCTGCCGCATGATCCGCTGGAAGATGGCGGTGCAGGCGATGATCACCGGGAACATGATGAAGCTGATCAGCGCCAGCCGCCAGTTGAGCACCAGCATGGTGATGATCACGAACACCAGGCGCACCATGTCCCCGAGCAGCGCCACCGTGCCCTGGGTGATGAACTCGTTGAGCGCGTCCACATCGTTGGTCAGGCGCGTGATCAGCCGCCCGACCGGGTTGCGGTCGAAGAACGACAGGCTCATGCGCTGGATGTGGCTGAAGATCCGTATCCGGAGGTCCACCATCACCCGCTGGCCGACGGAGTTCATGATGTAGGTCTGGCCGTAGCGGAGGCCGAAGGCCGCCAGCAGCGCCGCCATGTAGGCGCCGAAGATCGGCAGGACCCCGGCCACATCGCGCTGGGCGATCGGCCCGTCGATCGCGGTGCGCACCAGGTAGGGCGGGGTGAGCTCCACCGCGGCGCCGATCAGCATCAGCAGCAGCGCGAGGGCGATCGAGCGCCAGTAGGGGGCGACGAACGACCCGAGCCGGGCGACGAGCTTTGAGTCGTATGCCTTACCGAGGATTTCGTCGTCCTGAAAACCTGCGGACATCTATGCTCTCCTGAGTGCCAGTTCACAGTGGTTCGTAGCTAGGGCGCAGGAGCCGGTACCTTCGAGTGACCTGGCTGCGTGCGCGCCGAGCCGGCGCTGTCGGTCAACGGGTCCGTTCGCGCGAATGCCGGGAGCCTGCAGCGCCGCGAGGCGCTGCGCGCTGGCTCCTACTCCTCCTCCAGCTCGGCCTGCAGCAGCTCGCGGCGGTACATCTCGGCGTAGCGGCCGCCCAGCTCGACGAGCTCGCGGTGCGTGCCGCGCTCGACGATCCGCCCATCGTGCAGCACGATGATCTGGTCGGCGTCCTTCACGGTGGCGATGCGCTGGGCGATGATGATGCTGGTACGGCCCTGCATCACCGAGCGCAGCCCGCCGAGGATCTCCGCCGCGGTGTGGGTGTCCACGCTGGAAAGCGCGTCGTCCAGCACCAGCACCGCCGGGTCGCGCAGCACGGCGCGGGCGATCGCCGTGCGCTGCTTCTGCCCGCCCGAGAGGGTCACGCCGCGCTCGCCGACCAGCGTGTCGATCCCCTGCGGGAACTGGCTCAGGTCGTTGCTGAGGCGCGAGATGCGCAGCGCGCGCTGGATCTCCTCCTCCGAGGCGTCGGGCCGGCCGAAGGTGATGTTCTCGCGCAGCGGCACGCTGAACAGGAAGGTGTCCTGCGGCACGTACCCCAGGGCGCGGCGCAGGCCGTCGAGCGGCAGATCGCGGACGTCCACGCCGTCCACCAGCACCTGGCCCTCGTCCGGGTCGCGGACGCGCGCCAGCAGGTTCACCAGCGTGGTCTTGCCGACGCCGGTGGCGCCGACGATCGCCAGCGAGCTGCCCTGCGGGATGCGGAACGAGATGTGGCGCAGCACCCACTCGCTCTCGGGCGGCGGCTCGCTCACGACGTGCTGCCCCCGGCCCTCGGCGCTCTTCTCGGCGAGCGCGTAGTTGAAGCGAATCCCGACGTCGCGGAACTCCACCTCGCCCTTGACCTCGATCTTCTCGGGGGCGCCGGGGCGCGTGGCGATATCCGGCCGGCGGTGGAGCACCTCGGCGATGCGGACCATCGAGGCCGACGCCTGCTGGAAGAGGTCCACCGTCCAGCCCATCGAGATCACCGGCCAGCCGAGCTGCACCAGGTAGGCGTTGAACAGCACCAGCTCGCCGACGGTCATCTGGCCCGCGGCGACCATGCGCCCGCCGATCAGCAGCACGAGCGCGCCGGTGGTGCCGAGCACCAGCCCGATGATCGGCCACAGCAGGCCGCTCAGCAGCACGTAGCGCAGGTTGAGGCCGCGGTACCGCTCGTTCTCCTCGCGGAAGACCTGGATCTCGGCCTCCTCCTGGGCGTAGGCCTTGATGGTGCGGATGCCGCTGAAGTTCTCCTGGGCGCGCGTCGAGAGCTGGCCGAACTGGTCCTGGACGTGGCGAAAGATGCGCCGCATCCGCCCGCCGATCACCACGAACAGCACGGCGACGGTCGGCAGGATCACGGCGACGACCAGCGCCAGCAGGGGCTGGGTGAGGAACATCAGCACGGTGGCGACGATGATCAGCAGGCCGGCGCCGGAGAGGTTGCTGATGCCGGGGCCGACGAACATGCGCACCGCCGAGAGGTCGTTGGTGACGCGGGTCATCAGGTCGCCGGTGTGCATCCGGCCGTAGAAGCCCTGGTCGAGCGTCAGCAGGCGGTCGAACAGCGCCGCGCGCATGTCGTAGTCCACCAGGTGGGCCGAGCCCATCATGAGCGTGCGCTGCCCGAAGCGGAAGCAGCCGTCGATCAGCGCGGCGAGCAATAGCAGGCCGCCGTACATCATCAGGTCGCCTGGGACGATGCCGCGGGTATTGAGGCTATCCACCGCGAGCCGCAGGATCTGGGGAATGGTGGCGGCTGCGGAGGTGGCGACGATCGCGCAGAGTGCCCCAAGAGCCATCCGGCGGCGATACTTGCCTACGAACGGCCACAGGTGGCGGAGCTGTTCCATGACCCCTCCAGGTCGGGTAGTGTGCGGGAGCGGCGTGCCGGGGCACGCCTGTGCGCTGCGGCAGGCAGGGGCGCGGCGCAGATGGCTCTTCGGCCACATCTGCCCTGCGCCGGCCCTCGCCTGAAACTATGGGCATCTGTGAAGATCAGGAAGCGCCGCCGGAAACGCGGTGCCGGCGACGCAACTCTATGAGTATACTCCGTTTTGCCGATTCGGATCTCAGTCTTTAGACGGATCTCCTGCCAGTATCCGGGAGGCCTGGCTGTCTCGTCTAGCAGGGGATGTGCCAGCGGGCACGCGGCGGTACGGAGGGCGAGCACGTCGTTTCTCGAATTCGGAGCGCTGGCTGCGATGGCTACGGACCGGCCGCCAAGCGGAGATCAGCGGCCGGTGGCGGGACGCCCGGCGCGTTCGCTATGCGTCGGTCGTCGGCGGCTCCGGTGTGGGCTCAGGCGGTGGCGGCGCTTCTTCTGGCGGCGGCGCCGGCTGGCCCTCCGGCGCGGCTTCGGCCGGCGGCGCGGCTTCAGGCGGCGGTGGCGCGGCCTCTTCCGGCGGTGGCGAAGGTTGTCCCTCCGGCGATGGCGCAGGCTGACCCTCCGGCGCGGCTTCGGCCGGCGGCGGCGCGGCCTCTTCCGGTGAAGGCGCCGGCTGGCTCTCCGGCGCGGCTTCGGCCGGCGGCGGCGCGGCCTCTTCCTGCGATGGAGACTCGAGCGGGTCGCGCCCCATCCAGAGGAAGGTCACCTCGACCTCGGCGCGGTCGCCCTTGATGCCCAGCGCGTCCCACCACACGCCATCGCCGACATCGACGGCGGTGGGGAAGCGGACTCTGCCCTTTGCGGCGCGCCCGCCGTTGTGCCCCTCGAAGTACGCCGCGTGGTCCTGCGGCCAGCCCTGGCGCAGGTCGCCGAAGTAGCGGCGCTCCTGCGGGTCCCAGAAGTTATCCTTGATGTTCCAGGGGCCGACGTCGTAGACCGGGGCGACAGCGCTGCGGCCGTTGTAGGTGATGCGCACCATGTACTCGTTGCCGCCTCTGCTCGACAGGGAGCAGGTGCAGGGGAGCGAGACGAAGTGGTCGCGCTTCTGGATGCGGTGGCCGTTGGCGGTGCGGCCGCCGACCATGCCCATGCGCGTGGCGCGCACGCGGAAGGTCGGCGCCACCGGCTGCTCCTCCTGGAGCGCGGCGTAGTCCGCGCCCTGCACGGGCGCAAGCACGACGCTGCGCACGACGGGCGAGGATCGGCCGCCGAGCAGCGTCACGCGGTACTGGGCGAAGCGGCCGGCCCGGTCGAAGACCGCCTCAGCGCCGCTCTCCAGCCCGACGGCCCACTCCGTCCAGCGCACGCCGTCCGGGCTCGAGCGCACGTCGACCAGCAGGCGTGCGCCGGCAGGAAGCTCGGCGTCGTAGCTGACGCGCAGCGAGCGGAAGGGCCGGAACGGGCGAGCCGGGGAGATATACAGGCCGAAGCGGGAGTAGCTGCCGAACACGGGAGGCGCGGGAGGTGCGTCTGGGGCGAGGCGTAGGACGCCGTCGTCGTCGACGGCGACGGCCTCACGCTGGCCTGCGGCAACGCTGCCGGGTGCTGATGAGGCAGCCGCCGGGACGGGTGCGAGCAGAGCGCCCCACAGGGCAACTGCAAGGACGAGTCTTCCGGCACGGACATGATGCTCGGAAACGGGCATGCGCGGTCCTGTACTCCGTGAGGCTGAGACGCTCTCAGCCCTCAGACGGAGCGGGATTATATCATAATTTTTTCACCTGTTTTTCATACAGGCGGCGGCGCCCCTCGGCGGGCTACGAGCGGCAGTCGTGGAATCAGGCGGTTATCAGGTGGCTATCAGCCGTGCGGGGGGCGGGGCGTCTCCGCGGGTCGAGACGCCCCGACGAGGTGTCTCTACGCGAGGAGGGTGCGGTCGACGACCATGGCGACGAACAGCAGCGCCAGGTAGAGCAGCGAGTACTTGTACAGGCCCCACGCCGACGCCGCCGTCTTTGCGCGCCACAGGCGCAGCGCGTAGTACAGGAACAGGGCGCCGAGCACCAGCGCGAAGCCGAGGTACGGCAGCCCGAGCATGCCGATCGGCGTCGGCAGCACCGTGATCGCCACCATCTGGAGGCTGTAGAGCACAATCTGCCACCGGGTCTCGTCGTCGCCGGCGACCACGGGCAGCATCGGCACGCCGGCGCGGGCGTAGTCCCTGCGGCGGTTCAGCGCGAGCGCCCAGAAGTGCGGCGGCGTCCAGTAGAAGACGATCAGCCACAGGATCAGCGCCGCCGGCGTGACGCCGCCGGTGACCGCGGCCCAGCCGACGAGCGGCGGGAAGGCGCCGGCGCCGCCGCCGATCACGATGTTGTTCGGCGAGGTGCGCTTGAGCCACAGGGTGTAGATGAAGACGTAGTACACCAGCCCGGCGAGCGCGAGCAGCGCGGCGGCCATGTTGACCGTGAGCACGAGCTGGACGAAGGCGACGACGCCGAGGACGAGGCCGAGCACGAGCGCGTGCCACGCCGGTATGCGGCCGCTGGGGATGGGCCGGCGGCTGGTGCGGCCCATGTTGATGTCGATGTCCCGGTCGAAGAAGCAGTTGAGCGCGTGCGAGCCGGACGCCATCAGCCAGCCGCCGAGCGCCGTCCAGAGCACCAGCCCGAGGTCGGGCGTCCCGGCGGGCGTGATGTACATCGCCGTGATCGTGGTGACGATCAGCAGCGAGATCACCCCCGGCTTGGTGAGGCTGATGTAGTCCTTGATGAGCGAGGGCCGGCCGGTGAGCAGGATGGTGTCCGTCGCGCCTCGCGCTGCGGCGCCGGGCTGCTGGGCCTGCTGTGGGCCGTGCGAGGGCTCGCCGGCCGCCGGCTGAGCGGCGCCGTGCGCGTTCGGCGCAGCGCCCTCCGCCCTGTGTGGCCACGGCAGGCGCGCGCCGAGCGTCGCGGCGACGACGAGCACGCCCCAGGCGGCTGCCCCGACGGCCAGGTGGGCCAGGCGGGTGATGTCGATCGGGAGCGAGGCGCCGCTCTCGGCCGCGAGCACCTGGGCCAGCCCGATCGCGTTCTGCAGCAGCATCAGCGCCAGGCTCCAGCCGACCGCGGCGCGCAGCCGCCCGTCGAGGCGCTGCCGCCACGTCTGGAAGGCGAGCGCGGCGATCAGCAGCGTCGCGGCCCCGGCGAGGCCGCGGTGCAGCAGCGCGATCCAGGCGGCGCCGGACGTCGGCGTGCAGAGCGGCCAGCTGGTGCAGGACCAGAGCGCGCCGTGCTCGGTCATCATGGCGCCGACGACCAGCGCGCCGTACAGGGCTGCGGCGCTCGCGAGCGCGAGGCGCACGTAGGAGCGGCGCGCCGCCTGCGCCCGCCCGCCGAGCCGCTGCTGCGCCACCGGGCCGATCCGGAATGTGACGAGGAGGAAGAGCGCTCCGCCGAGGCCGGCCATCGCCAGCGCGCTGAGGGCGGTGCCCGCCACCGGCGGCGCGGCGACGCTGAGGAGCGCTGTTATGTAGGCTGTGGCGGCCAGCCCGAGCAGCACCAGGTGTGAGCGAGCGAGCTCAGGGGCCGTGTCACGTTCGCGATCCGTGGGCATAGGGCGCAACCTCTAAGGTCGCGGAAAGGGGCTGTGGTGCTCGTGCTGGCGGCTTCGCCCGCAGCACAGAGGCCCACAAGACACGTCTCCGAACCTTGCCAAAGGTACACAACGCACGTCGAGAAAGCGTGGTGGGCCGGAGTGTAGCACACTCGCCAAGCTGTGTCAAAGTTCACAAAGAACGCTAATCGACGAACTGCCCGTCGCTGATGCGGTACACCTTGTCGGCGAACTCGTGGACGGTGCGGTCGTGGGTGGCCATCACCAGCGTCACCTTCTCGGTGCGGACGATCTCGCGCAGCAGCGTGAGCAGGTTGCGGCCGGTGGTCGAGTCCAGCTCGCCGGTGGGCTCATCGGCCAGCAGGAGCCGCGGGCGGGAGACGAGGGCGCGCGCGATGGCGACGCGCTGCTGCTGGCCGCCGGACATCTCGGCCGGGCGGTGGTTGGCCCACTTCTCGAGGCCGACCAGCGCGAGGGCCTCCTCGGCGCGCCGGCGCCGCTCCTTGCTGCTCAGCACACCGGCGATGCGCAGCGGCATCTCGACGTTCTCCCACGCGGAGAGGATCGGCAGCAGCGCGAAGGACTGGAAGATGAAGCCGATCTTGGTGCGCCGCAGCAGGGTGAGCTGCTCCTGGTTGAGCCCGCTCAGCGGCTGGCCGAACAGCACGACCTCGCCCTCGGTGGGCTGGTCGAGGCCGCCGATCATGTTGAGCAGCGTGGTCTTGCCGGACCCCGAGCGGCCCATCAGCCCGATGAAGGCGCCCTCGGGGACGGTGAGGCTGACGCCGCGCAGCGCGAGCACGCGCTCGCTGTTGACGGTGTAGGCGCGCGTGACGTTGCGCACCTCCACGGCGGGTGGCGCGGCTACTGCGGCATGCGGTGCGGCTACTGCTGTCATATCCATGCTCATGTGCGAGATGTCTTCGTTTCTTTTTCCGCCGCTCTGCGGCGACTGCGTCGCCGCAGAGCGGCGGAAGTAAAAAGGGTTCGTGGAGGGCCTGCGGCCCTCCACACCTCCCGCCGGAGGTGCCGCGGCGCCGCGCCGCGTACGTCCTTCAGAGTGGGCCTGCGGCCTTCC
>CALJIC010000156.1 GCA_937974195.1 uncultured Roseiflexaceae bacterium
CGTCCACCAAGGCCGCTCTCCGCCGGAGGCGCGGTGGGCTGCAGATCACGACCTCCTGCGAGAGGGCGTGCAGGCCCGCAGACCTTCTACGGGCCGCTCTCCGCCGGGAGGTGCAGAGAGCCACACGTCCACCAAGGCCGCTCTCCGCCGGAGGTGCGGTGGGCTGCAGATCACGACCTCCTGCGAGAGGGCGTGTAGGCCCGCAGACCTTCTACGGGCCGCTCTCCGCCGGGAGGTCCGGCGGGCCACTCGTCCACCAAGGCCGCTCTCCGCCGGAGGTGCGGTGGGCTGCAGATCACGACCTCCTGCGAGAGGGCGTGTAGGCCCGCAGACCTTCTACGGGCCGCTCTCCGCCGGGAGGTCCGGCGGGCCACTCGTCCACCAAGGCCCCTCTCGCGAGCTAGGAGGTCCAGCGGACCGTATGTCTGCCAAGACTGCTTTTTGCGGGAGGTCCGGAGGGCCGCAGGCCCTCCGAGACCCTTTTTCCTCGCCGCTCTGCGGCGACGCAGTCGCTGCAGAGCGGCGAAAAGAGAGGGACGTTGGGCCACAACACCTCCCCAAGCCGACCCGGGCGGCACCGCACCCTTGACGAACATATGTTCTCGTGTTACACTACAGCGGTACCGCTGTAGTGTAACACCCCTATGATCCGGCTCGGCGTTGCAGTCAAGATCCTCGGGCGGGGCGGGCTTCGGGCGCGGGACGGGCGGCGCGACGCGCGGCCGGGCGAGCCGCCGCCGCACCTGAGCCTCAGCCTGCTCATGCTCCGCGACGTGCTGCTGTACCTCGCCGAGCAGCGCATCGCGCTCTACCGGCTGCCCGACGACCTAGCGCCGGACCCGGGGCGGGCCGGGCCGGAGGAGCTGCTGCGCCAGATCGCGGAGTCGGCGGCGCTGCTCGCCGAGGTGGGCGCGCTGGCGCGGGCACACGGCATCCGGCAGACCATGCACCTGGGCATGCACGTCGCGCTGGCGTCTCCGGACGAGGCGGTGGCCGGTCGGGCGCTGCGCGAGGTTGCGGCGCAGGCGCAGCTCATGGATGCGCTCGGGGCCGGGCCGGAGGGAACGCTGGTGGTGCACATCGGCGGCGGGGGCGATGGGCCGGAGGCGGCGCTCGGGCGCTTCGCCGAGCGGCTGGAGCGGCTGCCGGCGGCGGCGCGGGCGCGGCTGGCGGTGGAGCCGGACGCAGGGTCGTTCGGGCTGGCGCCGCTGCTGCGCCTCCACGAGCGCACCGGCATCCCGGTGGTGCTGGACACGCTGCACCTGCAGCTGAACAACCCGGAGCGGATCACGCTGCGCGCGGCGCTCGGGCTGGCGCTCTGCACCTGGCCGCGCGGCGTGCGCCCGAAGGTGCACGTCTCGACCCAGCGCACCGAGGCGCACCTGCAGCCGGGGCGCGCCGGAGCGCCGATGCGCGTCGTCCCGCCGCGTCACGGGCAGCACGCAGATTTCCTCAACCCGTTCGAGTTCATCGCCGTGGTCGAGGCGGCGCGCGGCCTGCCGCCGTTCGACGTGATGCTGGAGGCCAAGGCCGCCGACCAGGCGCTGCTGCGGCTGCGGGAGGATCTGCGGCGCTTCGCGCCCGAGCTTGCGGACCTGGTCCAGTAGCGCGGGCGGCGGGGCGCAGACTCCGCCTGCGCGCGACATAGCTAGGGCTTACGCGGCGGTCCAACCACACATCCGCCGGAGGAGTTTGGGGAGGCGAAGCCCGCCCGGAATTCCCCTTCCCGCTGCTCTGCGGCGACAAAGTCGCCGCAGAGCAGCGGGAATAAATGAAGATCTCGGCGGGCCTGCGGCCCTCCGAACCTCCCGGCGGGGAGGAGAGCCGCAGGCCGCACAGCTCTTCGGAAAGAGGGCGGCAACGACCGCGTAACTCCTGTCATAGCAGGAGGCACGCAGCGAGAGCGAGTATGGACGAGCTAGGAGATCCGGGGGCGCGGGCGCTGGTCTGCGTCGTGACCCGGCCGCGCGACCTGGAGCTGGCGCGCGAGCAGGGGTGGTACCGGGTGCCGCTGCGGCGCGCGCCGCGGCTGCTGGCCGCCGAGTACCTGGCGTTCTACCAGACGGCGGCCTTCGGCCGCGAGCGCTGGGCGGTGCGCTACCTGGCGCCGGTGCGGCGCATCACGCTCGCCACGCGCCGGGAGCTGCTGCCGGATGAGGCCGGGCACCCGCGCGACGCCGAGCGCTACTACCGCTTCGAGCTGGGGCCGCTCGAGCCGCTGCCGCTCCCGGTCCCGGCGCGCCGCCTGCGGCGAGTCACCTTCATCCCCACCACCCTCGGGCAGCTCCTGCGGGCGCGCGACGTCGCCGAGCTCTGGCGGGCGCCTGAGGCGGCGGACGCAGCCGCGGACGCGGTGTGGGGCGCGGGCGTGAACCGGCGCTAATCCGAGGCGCTGGTGGCGAGCTGGTGGCGGTGCAGCCGGGCGTAGGCGCCGTTGCGGGCCAGCAGCGTCTCGTGGTTGCCGTCCTCGATGATCACGCCGCGGTGCATGACGATGATCCGGTCGGCGTTGCGGATCGTGCTGAGCCGGTGGGCGATCACCACCGACGTGCGGCTGCGCAGGATCCGCTCGAGCGCCTCCTGGATCAGCGCCTCGGTGGCCGTGTCGATGCTGGAGGTGGCCTCGTCGAGCACCAGCACGCCGGAGGGGCTGAGGGCCAGCGCGCGCGCCAGCGCCAGCAGCTGCCGCTGGCCGACCGACAGGTTCGCGCCGCCGGGCAGCACCTCGTAGTCGTAGCCGCCGGGCAGCTGCTCGATGAACGGCGCCGCGTTGGCGAGCTCCGCCGCGCGCCGCACCTCGGCGTCGGTCACATCATCGCGGTACAGGCGGATGTTCTGGGCGATCGTCCCCGCCAGGCAGACCGGGTCCTGCGGCACCACCGCCACGGCGCGGCGCAGCGCCCCAAGGCTGAGGCGCCGGATGTCGACCCCGTCGAGCAGCACCTGGCCCTGCTGCGGGTCGTAGAAGCGCGCCAGCAGGCCGACCAGGCTGGACTTGCCAGCGCCGGTCGCGCCCACCACCGCCACGCTCTGCCCGGCGGGGATGGTGAGCGAGACATCGCGCAGCACCGGCTCGTCCGGCACGTAGCTGAAGCTGACGTGGCGCAGCTCGATCGCGCCGCGCACCCGCGGCAGCACCACCGGATTCTCGGGCTCCTTGATGCTCGGCTCGGTGGTCAGCATCTTGTGGATGCGCTCGGCGGCGCCGAGGGCGATCTGCACCGCGTTGTACTGCTCGCCGAGCCGCAGCACCGGCTGGAAGGCGCGCTCGGTGTACTGCACGAAGGCCACCAGCGTCCCGAGCGTGGCCCAGCCGGCCAGCACGCCCTGGCCGCCCCAGTAGAGCACCATCGCCAGGCCGACCGACGAGAGGATCTCCTGGGTGGCGAGGAAGCGCGCGCTGCTGTCGCGCAGCCGGATGAGCGCCCGGCGGTAGCCGGCGTTGTAGCCGTCGAACTCCTGCGCGCTCGCCCGCTGGTTGCCGAAGAGCTGGACGATCGTCATGCCGTGCAGCCGCTCGTTCAGGAAGGCCGTCGTGCGCGCCAGCGCCGTGCGCTCGCCGGTGGAGGAGCTGCGGATGATCCTGCGGAAGTAGCGCGTCACCACCGCCAGCACCGGCAGCACCGCCAGCGCCAGCAGCGCCAGCTTCCAGTTGACGGCGAACATCACGGCGACGATCGCGAGCAGCGTGACGCTCTCGACCAGGATGGTCACCGCGCTGGAGGAGAGCAGCGCGTTGATCGTGTCGATATCGCTCGTCAGGCGCGTGACCAGGTCGCCGGTGGGCATGCGGCCGAAGAAGTCCTGCCCCTGGCGCATCATATGGGCGAACAGGCGCGTGCGCAGGTCCGCGAGCGCGCGCTGGCCGGCCTGCTGCAGGAAGTAGGTGTAGGCGTACTGGAGGGCGAACATCAGCAGCGCCGCGCCGCCGTAGAGCAGCGCGATCGGCCACAGGCCGGAGACGTCGCCGCGGGCGATCGGGCCGTCGATCGCCCGCTGCAGCAGGGCCGGCGGCACCACATTGAGCACGGCGGTGCCGAGGAGCAGGATGAGTGCGGCGAGCAGAGGACGCCAGTGCGGGGCGGTGGTTGCGGCCAGGAGCGAGATCAGCGCGATGTCCTGGCTGGGCTCAGAGCTCCGTTCCTTCTCAGGGTCAGACATTGAAGACAGCCTCGTGTGGTAGCAGGCGCGGCTTCCGCAGCGCGCCCCCTTTTTATACCACAGATGTTCGCGGCGCGGGCGGGGGAGGTGTGGTAGAATCGGGCCGCAGGAACCACCAAGCCGGCTCGAGGAGCGTATGCCGACCCTTCCCCCCGCACAGCTCACCGCCCTCGTGGCGCGTATCTTCGAGGCCGCCGGAGCCAGCCAGCACAACGCTCGCGTGGTCGCCGAGTCGCTCGTGCTGAGCGACACGGTCGGCCACGAGTCGCACGGCGTGGTGCGCGTGCGGCAGTACCTGAACAGCATCGCCGCGGGCGAGATCGCGCCGGCCGCCGAGCCCACCGTCGCCCGCGAGACCGCCGTGATGGCGTCGGTCGACGCCTGCCGGACGTTCGGGCAGGTGGCGGCGCGCTTCGCGATGGGCAAGGCGATCGAGAAGGCGGCGGCGCAGGGGCTGGCGGTGGCGGGCATCCACCACTGCAACCACGTCGGCCGGCTCGGCGAGTGGGTGCACATGGCCGCCGCGACCGGCATGGTCGGGCTGGCCTTCTGCAGCCTGGGCAAGCGCGGGGCGGCGGTCGCGCCCCACGGCGGGGCCGGGCGGCTGCTCGGCACGAATCCGATCGCCGCGGCCGTGCCCGTCGCCGGGCGCCCGCCGCTGATCGTCGACTTCGCCACGAGCGCGGTGGCCGAGGGCAAGCTGCGCGTCGCCCGCAACCGCGGCCTGCCCATCCCCGAGGGCTGGGTGGTCGCGCCGGACGGCAGCCCCACCAGCGACCCGAACGACTTCTACCGCGGCGGGGCGCTCCTGCCGGCCGCGGGGCACAAGGGCTACGGGCTCGGCATGCTGGCCGAGCTGCTGGGCGGCCTGCTCACCGACAGCGGGCCGGAGCCGCAGAACGCAGCGGCCGGCCACGGGACGCTGTTCATCGTGCTGAACCCCGGGCTGTTCCGCCCGGCGGAGGCGTTCCTCGCCGATGCTGCCGAGCTGTGTGCCCGCGCGGCGGCCGTGCCCCCGGGGGCCGGGTTCGACGAGGTGCTCCTTCCCGGCGACCCGGAGCACCGC
The DNA here is from genome assembly GCA_937974195.1 of uncultured Roseiflexaceae bacterium. Lineage (GTDB taxonomy): Bacteria > Chloroflexota > Chloroflexia > Chloroflexales > Roseiflexaceae > CALJIC01. The sequence continues at coordinate 5,228 of CALJIC010000156.1, forward strand.
ACGGCCGAGCGCCGCCGGGCCGAAGGGGTGCCGGTGGACGACGCCACCTGGGCGCAGCTGCAGGAGGCGGCCGGGGCGCTGGGCGTGCCGATCGACCTGGCGCTCTAGCTGGCGCCGCCCCGGCTGGTGGAAGACGACAGATCGCTATGAGGCAGTGGCACTTCGGCCTGACGACGCCCGATACCCGCTTCGTCCTTCGGAGCTTCGACGCGCACGGCGGGCCGGGGGCGCTCGGGCGGCGGGCCTGATGAGGTGGTACACGCACCCTGTGCGCTCGCTCCTGGTGCTGGCCGCGCTCCTCGTCGCCTGCGGGATGCCGGAGAGCCCGCCATCCCTGCCGCCGATCGAGCCGCCGCCCTTGCCGCAGGTCTTCCCGTCGGCCGCACCCGCCCCAACGGTGGAGCCGGGCGAGCGCTCGTCGCTGCGCCGGCTGTCCGAGCTCATCCCGATGCCGCGCGATGTGACCCCGGCGTCGGGGGTGTTCACGCTCCAGCCGGAGACGGAGATTTATGTCGACCCGACGAGCGACGAGCTGCTGCAGCTCGGGCGGTACCTGGCCGAGCGGCTGGCGCCGGCCACCGGCTTCCCGCTGGCCGTGCGCGAGGGCGAGGGGCCGCCGGGGAGCCTGCTGCTGACGACCGCCGGTGCCGACCCGGCGCTCGGCGAGGAGGGATACGAGCTGACGATCACGCCCTGGCAGGTGACGCTGCGCGCGCCGCGCCCGGCCGGCATCTTCTACGGTATCCAGACCATCCGCCAGCTGCTGCCGCCAGCGATCGAGCGCGCGACCGCCCAGCCCGGCGCCTGGGAGCTGCCGGCCGCCACGATCCGCGACGCCCCGCGCTTCGCCTGGCGCGGCATGATGATCGATGTCGCGCGGCACTTCTTCGGCGTGGAAGAGATCAAGCGTTATGTCGACCTGATCGCCTACTACAAACTGAACCGCCTACACCTGCACCTCAGCGACGACCAGGGCTGGCGGCTGATGATCGAGTCCTGGCCGAACCTGGCGCTCCACGGCGGCAGCACCGAGGTGGGCGGCGGGCCGGGCGGCTTCTACACCCAGGCCGAGTACGCCGAGATCGTCGCCTACGCGCAGAGCCGCTACGTCACCGTGGTGCCGGAGATCGACATGCCCGGCCACACCACCGCCGCGCTGGCCTCCTACCCCGAGCTGAACTGCGACGGCCAGGCCCCGCCGCTCTACACCGGCTGGACGATCGGCACCAGCGCGCTGTGCGTGGAGCTGGAGGTGACCTACACCTTCGTCGACGACGTGATCCGCGAGCTGGCCGCGCTCACCCCCGGGCCGTACATCCACATCGGCGGCGACGAGGTCGAGGCGCTGAGCGACGAGCAGTACAGCGGCTTCATCGAGCGTGTGCAGGGCATCGTCCGGTCGCACGGCAAGACGATGATCGGCTGGGAGGAGATCGCTAAGGCAGAGCTCGACCCGTCGACGGTCGTGCAGCACTGGCAGACCGACCTGGCGGTGCGGGCTGCGGAGCAGGGGGCGAAGCTGATCATGTCGCCTTCGTCGCGGGCGTACCTGGACATGAAGTACACGCCGGACGCGCCGGTCGGGCTGACGTGGGCCGGGCTCATCGAGGTGCAGCACGCCTACGAGTGGGACCCGGCGACGCAGCTCGACGGCGTGGGCGAGGCGCAGGTGCTGGGGGTCGAGGCCCCGCTCTGGGCCGAGACGGTCGAGACGCGCGAGCACCTGGACTACCTGGCCTTCCCGCGGCTGCCCGGCTTCGCCGAGATCGGCTGGTCGCCGGCAGAGGGGCGGAGCTGGGACGAGTACCGGGTGCGGCTCGGCGCGCACGGCCAGCGCCTGGCGGCCATGGGCGTGGGGTTCTACCGCTCGCCGCAGGTCCCGTGGAAGTGATGAACGTCGTACTGATCTCAACCTACGAGCTGGGCCGCCAGCCGTTCGGGCTGGCCTCGCCCGCGGCCTGGCTGCGCGAGGCCGGAGCGCAGGTCACCTGCCTCGACCTGGCGGTGCAGCCGCTCGACGAGCGGGCGGTGGCGAGCGCCGGGCTGATCGGGGTGTACCTGCCGATGCACACCGCCACGCGCCTGGCGGCCGAGCTCATCCCGCGGCTGCGCGCGCTCGCGCCCCGGGCGCACCTGTGCTGCTTCGGCCTGTACGCGCCGGGCAACGAGGCGCTGCTGCGCTCGCTCGGGGCGGACACGCTGATCGGCGGGGAGTTCGAGGGCCACCTGGCGGCGCTCTACCGGCGGCTCGCCGGTGAGGCGCAGGGTGGGTCGCAGCAGGCTGCGCCCCTACTCTCCGTGTCCTCCGTGACCTCCGTGGATCGTTCCTCCGTGGCCTCCGTGACCTCCGTGGATCGGTTGGACTTCCGCGTGCCCGACCGCGCCGGCCTGCCCCCGCTCGAGGCCTACGCCCGCGTGCGCATGCCAGACGGCAGCGAGCGCCTGGCCGGCTACACCGAGGCCAGCCGCGGCTGCAAGCACCTCTGCCGGCACTGCCCGGTGGTCCCGGTGTACGGCGGCCGCTTCCGCGTCGTCGGGCGCGACGTGGTGCTGGAGGACATCCGGCGCCAGGTGGCGGCCGGCGCCCGCCACATCACCTTCGGCGACCCCGACTTCTTCAACGGCCCCGGCCACGCCCTGCCGATCGTGCGCGCGCTGCACGCCGAGTTCCCCGACCTGACCTACGACGTCACGATCAAGGTCGAGCACCTGCTACGCTACGCCCGCCACCTGCCCGAGCTGCGCGACACCGGCTGCCTGTTCGTGACCAGCGCGGTCGAGGCGGTGGACGACGCGATCCTGGCGATCTTCGACAAACGCCACACCCGCGCCGACTTCGAGCGCGCCGTGGGCCTGCTGCGCCAGGTCGGGCTGGCGCTCAACCCGACCTTCGTCGCCTTCACGCCCTGGACCACCCGCGCCGGCTACCAGGAGCTGCTGCGCACAGTCCGCGACCTCGACCTGGTGGCGAGCGTCTCCCCGGTCCAGTACGCCATCCGGCTGCTCATCCCGGCCGGCTCGCGGCTGCTCGAGCTGCCCGAGGTGCGCCGGCTGGTGGGCCCCTTCGACCCGCAGGCGCTGTGCTACCGCTGGGCCCACCCCGACCCGGCGATGGACGCGCTGCAGGCCGAGGTGACGCGCGCCGTGCACCGCGGGCAGCGCCAGGGGGAGACGCGCGAGCAGATTTTCGAGCGGGTCTGGGCGCTCGCCCACGGCCTCCCCGCGCCGGCTAGCCCCGGCCGCCGCTTCCCGCCGCGCGCGCTCGTGCCGCACATGAGCGAGCCGTGGTACTGCTGAGCGGAGCCCACCGAGGAGCAGTTTGCTTCTGAGCGCGTGTAGGGCACGAATCCAAACCAGAGCTCGCCCCCGCCCCGACGGCGGCTGGGCGCTGCTGCTTGCCGCAGTTGCGCTCCGGCTCGGATCGTGCTATACTTCACAATCACGACGCATCGAGGACGATGGCGAATCGGAGGGTGCGTGCGCAAGCACGCCTCAGGTGGCTTCTAGCAACGGATCCCCGGCCCGCGTCTCTCGAACCTCCGCGCCTCGTGGTCCCCACCTCACCTTCGACGGCATAGATTCTGCAAGTTAAGCGCGCCTAACGGCGCGCCGCTGCCCTTTGGCGCAGATGCCGGCAGCTGGAGCGGCTCCGTGTGGTCAACCGGTTACCGTACCAGCTGTTCGCCCGCCATCGCCAGTGCGCCGCGCGTGCGGCGAGACTGAGCCGCGCGCAGGAGATGAGAGCGCCCGTGGCCTCGGGCGGCATCGGCATGCCCTAGAGGCCCGCGGGCAGCTACAGGAGACAGGTCCGATGACCAACAGATGGAACTTCCGCGGCAGCGCGGCGCACGTGCTGCTGATCGCCCTGCTCGTGCCGCTGATCGCGGCCTGCGGTGGGGCCAGCGGCGGGCAGCCGACCACAGGCCCGGCCGGCGCCCCCACCACCGCGCCGGCTACCGGCGAGGCCGAGCAGCCCGGCACCGGCGGCGAGGGCCAGCAGGGCCAGCTTCCCGGGACCGGCACCGCCAGCGAGGCCGAGCTCGCGCCGCCCGAGCAGCAGATCTTCCGCGCCTACCTGACGTCCGAGCCGGAGAGCATCGACCCGGCGCTCAGCCAGAGCACCTCTGAGGAAGTGGTGCTCAAGCAGCTCTTCACCGGCCTCACGCGCATCAACCCCGACCTCGAGCCCGAGCCGGCGATCGCCGAGTCCTGGGAGTTCAACGAGGACAACACGCAGATCACCTTCACCCTGCGCGAGACCACCTGGAGCGACGGCCAGCCGCTGACCGCGCGCGACTTCGAGTACGCCTGGAAGCGCTACCTCGACCCGCGCACCGCCTCGCCGTACGCCTCGCTCGCGTCCGACGTGATCCAGGGCGGCGCGGAGCTGGTGGGGGCCGAGACCTCAGACGACGCGCAGCTCGACGAGCTGCGTGAGGCGCTCGGCGTCCGCGCGGTGGACGACCGGACCCTGCAGGTGGACCTGGCCATCCCCGCGCCGTTCTTCCCGAGCCTGGTGGCGCTCGGCACGATGGCCCCGGTGCGCCAGGACATCATCGAGGCCAACGGCGACCGCTGGACCGAGGTCGGCACGCTGGTCGGCAACGGGCCGTTCGTGCTGCAGGACTACACCCCCGGCTCGAGCATGACCTTCGCGCCGAACCCGAACTACTTCGAGGGCCCGCCGACGCTGCAGCAGCTGACGATCAACTTCATCACCGACGACGCGACCGCCTTCGCCAACTACCAGGCCGACGAGCTGGACGTCACCGCCGTGCCGCCCGCCGAGGTGCCCGGCATCCAGCGGAACCCCGACCTGTCCTCGCAGATCGCGCTGAACAACCAGCTCGCGACCTACTACTTCAGCTTCAACGTGACCCAGCCGCCGTTCGACAACGTGCAGGTGCGGCAGGCGTTCGCCCACGCGATCGACCGGCAGACGCTGGTGGACCAGGTGCTCAGCGGCATCCCGCAGCCGGCCTGGAGCTTCATCCCGCCGGGCGTGCCGGGGCACATCACCCGCGAGAAGGCCGGCGAGGCGGCCCAGACGTTCGACCCGGAGCGGGCGCGCCAGCTGCTGGCCGAGGCCGGCTACCCGAACGGCGAGAACTTCCCGCCGGTCAGCCTGGCCTTCAACAACAACGGCTCGCACGCCCTGATCGCCGAGCGCGTCCAGGCCGACCTCCAGGAGAACCTGGGCATCCAGGTCGAGCTCGACCCGCGTGAGGCCACCACCTACTTCAGCGAGGTGCAGGACAACCCGCCGCCGTTCTTCCGCGCCGGCTGGAACGCCGACTACGCCGACCCGTACAACTTCGACCGGCTGGTATTCGGCCCGGGCAGCAGCCAGAACTACGGCATGTGGGAGAACCTCGAGTTCACGCGGCTGCTCGACGAGGCCGACACCGCGGCCACCCCGGAGGAGCGCATCGCCGCCTACCAGGAGGCCGAGAAGGTGCTGGCGCAGGACGCCGGCTCGGTGTTCGTCTACTGGTACCGGACGTTCCGCCTGGTCAAGCCCTGGGTGCGCGGCATGTACTACACCGCGCAGGACCCGGAGCCGGGCGCGTTCTCGTACAAGGATATCCAGATCCTGAACCACTAGCCTGGTTCGGGAGGAGCGGGGAGGCTTCGCCTCCCCGCCATGTTGCTAGCTTCCGCGCTCTGCGGCGGGGTGCCGCCGCGGAGCGGCCACAAAAGAGAGTGTGGCGGGCATGGTCACATTTTTCATCCGCAGAGTGATCTTCCTCATCCCCGTGCTCCTGTTCGTCGCGCTGATCACGTTCACGCTGATGCACCTGGCGCCCGGCGGGCCGTGGAGCGGCGAGCGCAACCTCCCGCCGGCGGTGGAGCGCAACCTGAACGAGAAGTACGGCCTGGACCGCCCGGTGCCGGAGCAGTTCGTCCTGTACCTGAGCAACCTGCTGCGGGGCGACCTGGGGCTAAGCTTCTCCAAGCCGGGCCGCAGCGTCCAGGAGGTGCTGGGGGGCGGGATCGGCGTCACCGTGCAGCTCGGGCTGATCGCGGCGCTCGTCGCGATCCTGATCGGCATCCCGCTCGGGATCATCGCCGCGCTGCGCCACAACACCGCGGTGGACTACATCAGCATGTTCACCGCGATCATCGGCTACACCACGCCCTCGTTCGTGCTCGGCATCTTCCTGATCGTGCTGTTCGCCGTCCAGCTGCGCGTGCTCCCGCCGAGCGGCTGGGGGCGGCCGGCGTCCATGGTGCTGCCGGTGATCGCGCTCGCGGCCGCGCCGATCGCCATTCTGGCGCGCTACACCCGCGCCAGCATGCTGGACATCCTGCAGCAGGACTACGTGCGCACCGCGCGCTCCAAAGGGCTCGCCGAGCAGGTCGTCGTGCTGCGGCACATGCTGCGCAACGCGCTGCTGCCGGTGATCACCGTGCTCGGGCCAGTCACCGCCGCGCTCGTGACCGGATCGTTCGTGGTGGAGCGCATGTTCCGCATCCCCGGCATCGGGCGCATGTACATCGACGCGATCTTCGCGCGCGACTACCCGCTGATCATGGGCACCACGCTGCTGTACGCGGTCACGGTCGCAGTCTTCAACCTGATCGTCGACATGCTGTACGTCGCGGTCGACCCGCGCATCTCGTACCGCTGACGGCGTGCCACGCAGAGACGAGGTTATCGATGGCGGAGGCAACACTCACACCAACCGCACAGCTCGAACAGCAGCGCCCGGCGCGCGGCCTGTGGAGCGACGCCTGGCGGCGGCTGCGCCAGAACAAGGCCGCGGTCGTCGGCGCGGCCGTCGTGCTGCTGCTCGTGCTCGTCGCGATCTTCGCCGACGTGCTGGCGCCGTACCCGTACGCCCAGCAGCACATCCAGGACACCTTCGAGCCGATCGGCTCGCCGGCCTACCTGCTCGGCACCGACCAGCTCGGGCGCGACCTGCTCAGCCGCCTGATCTACGGCACGCGCATCTCGCTCGGCGTCGCGTTTCTGGCGCAGGCGATCACGCTGGCGATCGGCATCCCGCTCGGGCTGCTCGCCGGCGCCGGCTCGCGCACCGTCGACAACCTGATCATGCGCGTCACCGACGTGATCTACGCCTTCCCCGACCTGCTGTTCGTGATCATCATCATGGCGGTGCTCGGGCGCAACATCGTGTTCGTGCCGCTGGCGATCGGGATCGTGAACTGGACGACGATCGCGCGGCTGGTGCGCAGCCAGGTGCTGAGCCTGCGCGAGCGCGACTTCGTGACCGCGGCGCGGGCGCTCGGCGTGCCGGGCAGGCGCATCATGCTGAACCACATGCTGCCCAACGCGCTCACGCCGATCATCGTCGCCGTCACGCTCGGCGTCCCGCAGTTCATCATGCTCGAGTCGACGCTCAGCTTCATCGGGATCGGCGCCCCGCCGCCCATGCCGAGCTGGGGGCTGATGATCAACGACGGCTTCAACTCGATCTTCAGCTACCCGCACATGGTCGTGCTGCCCGGCCTGGCGATCGCCCTCACGATGCTCAGCTTCGCCTTCCTCGGCGACGGCCTGCGCGACGCGCTCGACCCGCGCGAGCGCTGACTCCGGGGGACCGAGAACCTAGCGGGCGAGAACCCTGGGGAGGCGCAGCCTCCCCAGACCCTCCGCGCCGCAAGGCGACAGACAGTGGGGCACACCGGGGATGGCGCAGCCGCCCCAAACCCCACCGCGCCGGGTGCTATAATGTGCCCAGCCATCCACAGGAGCGCACAGGAGCGAGCCATGCCGCACCCTGATTTTCGTAACGAGCCCTTCACGGACTTCGCCGACCCGGCCAACGCCGCGGCGATGGAGCGCGCGCTGGCCGAGGTGCGCGGGCAGCTCGGCCGGACCTACCCGCTGATCATCGGCGGCGAGCGCATCACCGCCGAGCGGACGATCGCCTCGACCAACCCCGCCCGCCCGTCCGAGGTCGTCGGCTACGCGAGCTGCGCCACCGCCGAGCAGGCCCGCCGCGCGGTCGAGGTGGCCTACGAGCGCTTCGACAGCTGGCGCAAGGTGCCGGCCGAGGAGCGCGCGGCCCTGCTGTTCCGGGTCGCCGAGGAGATGCGGCGGCGCAAGTTCGAGCTGGCGGCCTGGATCATCTACGAGGTCAGCAAGAACTGGGTCGAGGCCGACGCCGACGTGGCCGAGGCGATCGACTTCTGCGAGTACTACGCGCGCGAGATGCTGCGCCTGGCCGGGCCGCAGCGGGTGTACCCGCTCCCCGCCGAGCGGGACGAGCTGCGCTACATCCCGCTCGGCGCGGGGGTCGCCATCCCGCCCTGGAACTTCCCGCTGGCGATCACGACCGGCCTGACCGTGGCGCCGCTGGTGGCCGGCAACACCGTCGTGCTCAAGCCCTCGCCGCGCTCGCCGGTGGTGGCCGCGAAGCTGATGGAGGTGCTGGAGGCCGCCGGAGTGCCCGCCGGCGTCGTCAACTTCGTCACCGGCGAGGACGCGGAGATCGGCGACGTGCTGGTCGACCACCCGCTGGCGCGCTTCATCTCCTTCACCGGCTCGAAGGAGGTCGGGATCAGGATCTACGAGCGGGCGGCGAAGGTCCACCCCGGCCAGCGCTGGCTGAAGCGCGCGGTGCTGGAGATGGGCGGCAAGGACACGATAGTCGTCGACGAGACGGCCGACCTTGACGCCGCCGCGGAGGGGATCGTCCAGTCCGCCTTCGGCTTCCAGGGCCAGAAGTGCTCGGCCTGCTCGCGCGTCGTCGCGGTGGAGCCGGTGTACGACACCCTGCTGCAGAAGGTGGTCGAGCGCGCCCGCAGGCTCAACGTCGGCGACCCGGCCGCCAACGCGAACCTCGGCGCGGTGATCGACGGCCGCGCGCTGGAGAAGGTGCGGCGCTACCTCGAGATCGGCCGGCAGGAGGGGCGCCTGGTGCTCGGCGGCGAGCTTCCGGACGGGGCGGAGGGCTACTTCGTGCCGCCGACGATCTTCGCCGACGTGGCGCCGGACGCGCGCCTGGCCCAGGAGGAGATCTTCGGCCCGGTGCTGGCCTTCATCAAGGCGCGGGACTTCGACGAGGCGCTGGCGATCGCCAACAACACCGAGTACGGCCTCACCGGCGGGGTGTTCTCGCGGGACCGCGAGCGGCTGCGGCGGGCCGCCGAGGACTTCCACGTCGGCAACCTGTACCTCAACCGCAAGATCACCGGCGCGATGGTCGGCGCGCACCCGTTCGGCGGCTTCAATATGTCCGGCACGGACTCGAAGACCGGCGGGCCGGACTATCTGCTGCTGTTCCTGCAGGGCAAGAGCATCGCGGAAAAGCTGTGAAGTCGGCCCGCGCGCGGGCGACTATCTCTGAGAGGTACACGAGTTCTGCGGGCGCACCACCCGCCCTCCCTACGGCCCTCCACGCACGCTTTTTCTCGGCGAAAAGGGAGACTTGGGGAGGCTGAGCCCCTCCTAGGGTGCGGGAGGGGGAGGGCCGCTAGCCCTCACAACCCCTGCAAAGGGCAGGCAGCACCCGGTACGGCAGAGCCGATCGTGCAGGCAGCGCGGGGCCACCCCGCGAACAACGAGAGAAACTGATGGAAGCCAAGCTCCAGGAACTCAAACAGCGCCTCGGCGAGATCAGCGACCTCAACGCGGCCGCGGCGATCCTCCAGTGGGACCAGTCCACCTACATGCCGCCCGGCGGCGCCCGGGCGCGCGGCCGGCAGCTGGCGCTGCTCGGCCGCCTGGCCCACGAGCGCGCCACCGACCCGGCGCTCGGCAGGCTGCTCGACGAGCTGCGCCCGTACGAGGAGTCCCTCCCGCCCGACTCCGACGACGCCAGCCTGATCCGCGTCGCCCGGCGCGACTTCGAGCGCGACACGCGCGTGCCGCCGGAGTTCATCGCCCGGATCTACACCCACATGGCCGAGATGTACGAGCGCTGGAGCGCGGCGCGCCCCGCGAACGACTTCGCGTCGGTCCGCGACGGCCTCGAGCGCACCGTCGAGTACAGCCGGCAGCTCGCCGACTTCTACCCCGGCTACGAGCACATCGCCGACCCGCTGATCGACATGGCCGACTACGGCATGAACGTCTCGGTGATCCGGCCGCTCTTCGCCGGGCTGCGCGAGCGGCTCGTCCCGCTCGTCGAGGCGGTCACCTCCCGCCCGCCGGCCGACGACTCCTGCCTGCACCGCGGCTACCCCGAGGCCGAGCAGCTGGCCTTCGGCCTCGAGATCGCCCAGCGCATGGGCTACGACCTCCAGCGCGGGCGCCAGGACAAGACGCTCCACCCCTTCGCGACGCGCTTCGCCAACGGCGACGTGCGCATCACCACCCGCGTGCGCGAGGACGACCTGTCCGACGCGTTCTTCAGCACGGTCCACGAGGCCGGCCACGCGATGTACGAGCAGGGGGTCGCCGATGAGCTGGACGGCACGCCGCTCGCGAGCGGCACCTCGGCCGGCGTCCACGAGAGCCAGTCGCGCCTGTGGGAGAACCTGGTCGCGCGCAGCCGCCCGTTCTGGGAGCACTTCTACCCGCAGCTCCAGGCGCGCTTCCCGGCGCAGCTCGGCGATGTGTCGCTCGACACCTTCTACCGGGCGGTGAACAAGGTGCAGCGCTCGCTCATCCGCACCGACGCCGACGAGCTGACCTATAACCTGCACGTGATCATCCGCTTCGACCTCGAGCTGGAGCTGCTCGAGGGCCGCCTGGCGGTGAAGGACCTGCCGGAGGCCTGGCGCGAGCGCTACCGCAGCGACATCGGCATCGCCCCGCCGGACGACCGCGACGGGGTGCTGCAGGATGTCCACTGGTACGCCGGGCTGGTGGGCGGCGCCTTCCAGGGCTACACGCTCGGCAACATCCTGAGCGCCCAGTTCTTCGACGCCGCCGTGCGCGCCCACCCGGAGATCCCGCAGCAGATCGGGAAGGGGGAGTTCGCCACGCTCCACGGCTGGCTGCGCGAGAACATCTACCGCCACGGCCGCAAGTTCACCGCAGCGGAGCTCACCCAGCGCGCGTGCGGCACCCAGCTTTCGATCGAGCCGTACGTGGCCTACCTCAGCGCCAAGTACGGCGAGCTGTACGGCCTCTAAGCTTCCTCTATCTACGCGGCGGTAGAGATGCCTCGGACGGGGCGCCTCTACCGCCGCGGTGCGCCACACCCCGCCCACGGGAACCTTTCCGCCACCCGCGCCGTCCTGAGTCCGACAGATAGACACAAGGGGCGCGTGGCCTGAGATGCGACGTTCCACCCGCGCCCCGCAGAACGGACTGAGGAGGGTTCCCCATGTCACAGCGAGTTACTACCGCGCTCGGCATCACCGCCGTTGCGCTGCTTCTAGCCCTTCTGGCTGGAGTCGTCGGCATGCTCTACGCGCGCCCGGTCGGCGCGCAGACCGCCACCGGGATCACCGGCATGCGCCAGGTCACCGTCCAGGGCCACGGCGAGGCCACCGGCCGGCCTGACACCGCGACGGTGCAGATCGGCGTCGAGACGCAGGCGTCCACCGCTGCCGAGGCCACGGAGCAGAACAACGCCCAGGCGCAGGCGATCATCCAGCGCCTGCGGGACCTCGGCGTCGCCGAGAAGGACATCCAGACCAGCAACTTCAGCGTCATGCCGATCTACGGCGACGACGGGCGGCAGGTGACCGGCTACCGCGTCTCGAACATCGTCTCGGTCACCATCCGCAACCTCGACGAGGCCGGCGCGCTGCTCGACCAGGTGGTCGAGGCCGGTGCGAACAGCATCTACGGCGTCAGCTTCAGCGTCGAGGACCCGGAGGGGCTGCTGAACCAGGCGCGCGAGCAGGCGGTGCAGAACGCCCGCGCCCGGGCTGAGACGCTCGCGCGCGCCGCGGGCGGCTCGCTCGGCCAGGTGCTGGTCGTCAGCGACGTCGCGGCGCAGCCGCCCATCCCGATGCCGATGGTGCGCGCCGAGGCCGCCCAGGCCGTCGACGCGGTGCCGGTGCAGCCGGGCGAGCAGCGCTTCAGCGTCGATGTGTACGTGACGTTCGAGCTCCGCTAGCCCGCAGCGGCCGGTGAGGGGCCCGGGTATCCGCGCAGCCGCAGCGCTGCCGGCGCCCGGGCCTTCTTTTTCTTCCGGGCGAAGATGCGCCCTCCCCACGCCGAACGCGCGCAGGCTGGCACATCCCTTGATACTGCGGGAAGAAGGCATCCCGGGGTGGCAACGCCCGCCCCTCTCCCGAAGCAGATGCAGCGGACATTCGTGTAGAATAGCAGCGCGCGGGCCGCCGAGCCCGCCGTGGACGCGAGGCAGCGTGAGAGCACGAGGGACACCCAGATGTTCAACCTGAGCGACCACCCGCACCGGCGCTACAACCCGCTGACCCGGGAGTGGGTGCTGGTATCGCCCCACCGGACCAAACGCCCGTGGCAGGGCCAGGTCGAGCAGCCGGCGCCGGACGAGCGGCCCACCTACGACCCGACGTGCTACCTCTGCCCCGGCAACGCCCGCGCCGGCGGCGCCACCAACCCGCGCTACGAGCGCACGTTCGTCTTCACGAACGACTTCGCCGCGCTGCTGCCGGACACGCCTGCGGGCGAGCTGGAGCACAGCTCGGAGCTGATCCGCGCGCGGAGCGAGCGCGGCACCTGCCGGGTGGTCTGCTTCTCCCCGCGCCACGATCTCACGCTGGCCGAGATGCGGACCGAGGACATCGCCGCGGTGGTCGACGTGTGGGCCGAGCAGTACGAGGAGCTCGGCGCGATGCCGCAGATCGGCCACGTGCAGATCTTCGAGAACCGCGGCGCGATGATGGGCGCGAGCAACCCCCACCCCCACGGCCAGATCTGGGCCACCGAGCACCTACCCCAGACCGTCGAGCGCGAGCAGGAGTCCCAGGCCGGCTACCTGGCGCGCCACGGCCGCTCGCTGCTGGCCGACTACCTGGCGCTCGAGCTGGCCGACGGGGCGCGGGTCGTCTGCGAGAACGAGCACTTCGTCGCGCTGGTCCCGTTCTGGGCGGTCTGGCCGTTCGAGACGCTGGTGATCAGCCGGCGACACGTGGGCGCGATCGTCGACCTCGACCCGGCCGAGCGAACGGGCCTGGCCGACATCCTGCGGCGCCTGACCACCCGCTACGACAATCTGTTCCAGACCTCGTTCCCCTACTCGATGGGCTTCCACCAGCGGCCGACCGACGGGCGGGAGCACCCGGAGTGGCACCTGCACGCCCACTTCTACCCGCCGCTGCTGCGCTCGGCCACGGTGCGCAAGTTCATGGTCGGCTTCGAGCTGCTCGCTGAGCCGCAGCGCGACATCACCCCCGAGCAGGCCGCCGAGCGCCTCCGCTCGCTCCCGGAGGTCCACTACCGCGCCGGGGGCGCCGCCCAGTAGACGAAGGGACTATTGGGAGATGTGGAGGGCCGCTGGCCCTCCACGATGTTCTCCCGCAGCCGCAGAGCCGCGGAAAGAGGGAGTGCCGGGGAAGCCACGCCTTCCCAAGCCCCTCCAGAGGGCGCGGGGAAGGCCACCGCATCACTTATGTCAGCCACAGGAGTTACGCGGTGCGGTCAGAGCGTGCTTGAGGGCGAGAGGGGCACCGGCCTCTCTCGCCCTCTCCCTCGCCGGAAGGGGCTGTGCAGCCCCTTCCGAACCATCCCCGCAAGTGGTGCCGCCTTCCGTAGCCCGCCCGTTGTCATGCCTCGGCACACCAGCCGCACGTCTCAACCGCACAGCCTGTTGCGTTGCAACACACTAGCTGCTGTCTCAGAGGGCATTGCAGCGCATCAGTCTGTGCCTGGGACACGGGCATCGGTGGAGGTGGGCATGACAACGGGCAAACGAGCGGCGTACGCGTTCCCTTGCGGGTCCAGGGCCGCAGGCCCTGGCGCGGGTGGTGCAGGAGGGCCGGCGCCGGCCCTCCTGCCCGGGTGCAGGGCGGAGCGCCTGCACAA
>CALJIC010000157.1 GCA_937974195.1 uncultured Roseiflexaceae bacterium
CCCGGGTGCAGGGCACAGCGCCTGCATGAACAAACTTGGGTGCAGGGCACAGCGCTGCGTAAATCCTGTTATTGTAGGGCTGCGCGCCCGCCGAGAGCCTCTCCCTCGCCCCGGAGCGGCGGAAAGTGGGTTACACTTGTCAGGCAACGTCTCCCCTCCGGCGGTGCAGGGCGAAGCCACCGCGCAGGTCCTTTCAGAAAGGAGCGCCCGCAGATGGCAACCAACATGCCCGGACGGCAAGCGCCGCAGCAGCCGGTCATCAGCTGGCTGCTCGACTCCGACCCATCGATCCGCTGGCAGGTGATGCGCGACCTGACCGGCGCGCCCGCCGACGAGGTCGCCGCCGAGCGCGCGCGGGTCGCGGCCGAGGGCTGGGGCGCGCAGCTGCTGGCCCTCCAGGCGCCCGACGGGCGCTGGGGCGGCGCGGCGTGGAACCGCGGGTGGGACTCGACGATGCACGTCCTGACGCTCCTGCGGGAGATGGGCCTCGACCCTGCCAGCGACGAGGCGCAGCGCGCGGTGGGCCTCGTCCGCGACCGTGTGACGTGGCGCGGGTGCGGCCCGCCGGAGGCGGACGACAACCCCTTCTTCGCCGGCGAGACCGAGCCCTGCATCAACGGGCAGGTGGCGGCGTCCGGCGCCTACTTCGGCCAGGACGTGCAGGGGATCATCGACCGGCTGCTCGACGAGCAGCTCCCCGACGGCGGCTGGAACTGCGAGGCCGCCAACGGCTCAACGCGCTCGTCGTTCAACACGACGATCTGCGTGCTGGAGGCGCTGCTCGAGTACGAGCTGGCGGGCGGCGGCAGCCCGGCGGTGACCGCGGCCCGCCTGCGCGGGCAGGAGTACCTCCTCGAGCGCCGCCTCCTCCGCCGGCGCTCGACCGGCGAGGCGATCGAGCGCGACCGCAAGGGCGGCGCGGTGTGGACGCAGTTCGCCTTCCCGACCTGGTGGCACTACGATGTGCTGCGCGGGCTCGACTACCTGCGCCGCGCCGGGGTCACGCCCGACGAGCGCGTGGCCGAGGCGATCGACCTGGTCGTGTCGAAGCGCGACGACGACGGCCGCTGGCCGCTCGATGTCCAGTACCCCGGCAAGATGCCGGTCGCGATAGACGAGGGCGTGGGCCAGCCGAGCCGCTGGAACACGCTGCGCGCCCTGCGCGTGCTGGACTGGTACGCGGCGCGAGCCTAGCGCAGGCCCCGCCAGCAACAACCGCGGCTCTGTGGCTGCTTGGTAGCCACAGAGCCGCGGGCAGATTCTGAGGGGGCGAAGCCGCCCCCAACCTCACCAGGGAGCGCGGTGCGAGCCACCGCGCACATCGTGCACTTGATGTACTATGGTGCGTGTGCGGCAGCGCCTTGAACTCCCTGATGAGGCAGCTATGACTCAGCCCGATCCCGAGTACATCGACTGGCTGGTCGAGCAGTCGATGCTCCACAACGCTAAGAAGATCGCCTCCCGCTACGCCGGCCAGGGCCGCCTGTGGCAGCTCCCCTACGCCGAGACACGCCCGCGCGCGGCCTCGTCGCTCGCCTCCGTCTGGTTCACCGCCTACCCCGCGTCGATCATCACCCGAGACGGCGAGTCGGTCCTGCGGACCCTCGGGGACGACCAGCTCTGGAAGGCGCTGTCCGCCATCGGCATCCAGGGCCTGCACACCGGGCCGATGAAGCTGGCCGGCGGCCTGCGCGGCCGCGAGCGGACGCCGACCGTCGACGGGAACTTCGACCGCATCAGCCTCACGATCGACCCCGTGTTCGGCACCGACGAGGAGTTCATCGCCATGAGCCGGGCCGCGGCCGCGCACAACGCGGTGATCATCGACGACATCGTGCCGGCCCACACCGGCAAGGGCGCGGACTTCCGCCTGGCGACGATGGCGTACGGCGACTACCCCGGCCTCTACCACCTGGTCGAGATCCCCGAGGAGGACTGGCCGCTGCTGCCGCCGGTGCCCGAGGGGCGCGAGGCGGTCAACCTGCCCCCGGCGACGGTCGACATCCTGCGCGATAAGGGGTATATCGTCGGGCAGCTGCGCCGGGTGATCTTCTTCCAGCCGGGCGTCAAGGAGACCGACTGGAGCGCCACCGACGTGATCGTCGGCGTCGACGGCGTCCCGCGGCGCTGGGTGTACCTGCACTACTTCAAGGAGGGGCAGCCGTCGCTCAACTGGCTCGACCCGACGTTCGCCGCGCAGCGCATGATCATCGGGGACGCGCTGCACTCGCTCGACGAGCTCGGGGCGCGGATCCTGCGGCTCGACGCCAACGGCTTCCTCGGCGTCGAGCGCCGGCTCCACGGGCCGGCGTGGTCCGAGGGGCACCCGCTGTCGCTCGTCGGCAACCGGCTGATCGGCGGCATGGTGCGGAAGGCCGGCGGCTTCACGTTCCAGGAACTGAACCTGACCGTCGACGACATCGCGGCCATGTCGGTCGGCGGGGCGGACCTGTCGTACGACTTCATCACCCGGCCGGCCTACCACCACGCGCTGCTGACGGGCGACACGGAGTTCCTGCGGCTGATGCTCAAGATCATGCACGAGTACGGGATCGACCCGGCGTCGCTCATCCACGCGCTGCAGAACCACGACGAGCTGACCCTCGAGCTCGTCCACTTCTGGACGCTCCACGCCAACGACACCTTCTCCTTCGGCGGGAAGAACTGGTCCGGCGAGCTGCTGCGCGAGCACCTGCGGACCACGATGTACGACCGGCTCACCGGCGAGAACGCGCCGTACAACCTGCGCTTCGTGACCAACGGCGTCGCCTGCACGACGGTGAGCGTGATCGCGGCGGCGCTGGGCATACGGGATCTCGAGAAGATCACCGAGGAGGAGAAGCAGCTGATCCAGCGCGTCCACCTGCTGCTGGTGATGTACAACGCGTTCCAGCCGGGCGTCTTCGCGCTGTCGGGGTGGGACCTCGTCGGCGCGCTGCCGCTGCCACCGGAGGCGGTCGAGCACCTCATGGCCGACGGGGACACGCGCTGGATCGAGCGCGGCGCCTACGACCTCGTCAACCTGAACCCGAGCGCGCAGCAGTCGGCGGCGGGGGTGCCCAGGGCGCCGGCCCTGTACGGGCCGATCAACGAGCAGCTCCAGCGGCCGGACTCGTTCGCCAGCCAGCTCCAGCGGCTGCTCGCCGTGCGCCAGTCCTACGGCATCTACGCGGGCACGCAGATCATGGTGCCCGACGTCCAGAGCCCGGGGCTGCTGGTGATGGTCCACGAGCTGCCGGAGGCGCGCGGGACGCAGGTGACGGCGCTCAACTTCGGGCCGACGCCGATCGAGGAGACGATCGTGCTGCCGGGCATCCAGCCCGGCCCGGTTGTGGACATGCTCAACGAGACGGTCGAGGGCGACCTGACCGAGAACGGCGAGCTGACGATCCGGCTCGAGGGCTACGAGGGGCTCTCGCTGCGCATCATCGGCTCGCTCCCGACAATCGGGTAGGCGCACAAGAGCACTCCCGGGGGGGGGGGGCCCCCCCCCCCCCCCCCCCCCCCCCCCCCCCCCCCCCCCCCCC
>CALJIC010000158.1 GCA_937974195.1 uncultured Roseiflexaceae bacterium
GCGGCGGGCCGCGTCCGTGGCCGGCGCCGCGCTCTCGGAGGCCGGGCTGGCGAGCGTGAAGGCGAGCCCGGCGGCCAGCCGCTCGACGTCGTCCAGCAGCAGGGCGTAGCGCTCCTGGTCGATCTTGCGCGGGACGGCGCGCAGCCGCCAGGCCAGCTGCAGGCCTGCCCCGCCGTCCTGGACCTCCAGCCGCACTTCGTGGAGGCCAACTGCCGCGCCGGGGTTCCAGCTCCAGCGCCACGCGCCGTCGGCGGGGCGCAGGAATGGCTCGAGCCGCCGGCCGTCGACCGACAGGGCATACCGGACGCCGGGCTGCGCCGGGCAGACGAACTCGACCGGCTGGTGCTCGGGGACTGCCGGCAGCTCGCTGCTGGAGTCGAACGTGAGTGCGATCTGCATGGGTGCAGTATAGCACGGCATCAGTGTGCCGCGATGGCTGTGGGCGGGCGCGCCACGCCGTACATCGGCCCGCTGGACGGGCGGAGCGGGGTTTCGGGAGGGCGGGCCGGACGGCACGGCATCCATTTCGCGAAGCTGGCGATCGGCATCGCTGATCGCGCACCGGCAGTATAGCGCGAGGCGGCTCCGGCTGCATAAGAAAGACGCCGTGTCACACATCAAGGTGACACGGCGCCTGGAGGGGAAGGCTATCGCTCCGAGCTAGCGGAGGGTGAAGGGCAGGTAGACCGACCACCCGCTCTGGAGCACCGTCCAGGTCACGCTGGCCGGGGTGAGGTCGATGTTCCCGGCGGCATCCTTCGCGCGGACCCGGAATGTGTGAGCGCCGGGCGCGAGGTTGGTATAGCTGACCGGGCTGGTGCAGGCGGCGAAGGCTGCTCCGTCGAGGCTGCACTCGAACGTCAGCTGATTGGCCGGCGTGGTATCGTCCGTCCCCGTGAATGCGAAGCTCGCGCTGGTGCTCGTGGTCTCCGCCGGCGGCTGCGTGGTGATGGTGGTCTCCGGCGCGGTTGTGTCGACGTCCTCGATTCGGATCTCCGTGTTCACAGCGCTGGTCGAGGAGTTGTTGGCCTCGTTGCTCTCGGCGATCGTGTTGGACGGGTCGACCACGGCGGCGCCCACGGGCACGCTGACTGTGCCAGTGGTGCTACGCTGGACAGTGACGGCCAAGGTGGCGTCGCCGCCGGCCTGGATCGAGCCGCCGCTGAAGGTGACCACGCCACCCGTGTGCGAGCCGGTGAAGCCGTTCCCGCTCGTCGTGTTCACGAAGGTGAGGCCGGCCGGGAGGGTGAACCTGACGGTGACACCGGACGCGTTAGCATTCCCGATGTTTCTGACCGTCAGCTGATAGGTGTACGGCTTGTTGACCGTCGCGGCGGCGGGGGCAGAGACGCTGACGGTGAGATCAGGCTGCTGTACGACCGCCGGACCCTCCGGCGCCAGAGCAACGCCGCGGATGGCGATGTTGGGGCGGGCCGGGATGATCACCTCAGGGTTGGTGCTGCTGAAGGCATTGCCATAGCCACCGGTGTCGACGAGGCGCACGAGCTCGCCGTTCGTCTCGTCGGAGATCACATTCTCATCCTCATCCGGGTCATACTCGACAGCGAGCACCTGGTGGCGCGTGGCGAAGATCGTCACCGTGTTGCCGTTCACCGCGGCGGTGATGCGGCGATAGACCTGGTCGCCAACCGTAGGCTGATTTTTGTCGACGTCTTGTCTCGGGTGGATGACGTCCATCACTGCCCACTCGCCGCCTACCAGCGAGTACTTCCACAGGCCGTTGTACTCGTTGGCGGTGTACAGGGTGTCCAGGCCGGGCACAGCGGGGTTCAGGTCGAGCATAACGAAGTCGCGGACGGTCGGGCTCGTCGGGTTGGTGCCGTGGCCGGGGATGAGCGTCAGCGGCTGCCCCGGCGTCGTCGGCAATCCGGTGCCGACGGTCAGGACGCCGCGGCCCGTCCGGGCAATCTGCTGGCTCGAGGCGTAGAGCTGCCCGCCGAAGATGTTGATCGAGCGCAGGTTCGACACCGTTCTGACCGCCGGGTCCGCGCTCCTCGCCTCCGTAAGGGTCGTCCCAGTCGAAGAGCCGAGCGTCGTGAAGTACACGCCGCCGAGGCCAGGCGGGTCGCTGGCCGAGCCGTCGCCGCTGACTGCCCAGAACCGGGTGCCGTCGTCGCTGGCGACCTCGCGCGGGTTGTCGTAGGAGGCGTAGTCGCTCAGCGAGGTGCTGGTGTCGATGTTGCCCTGGGCGTCCACGCGGCCGATGACGCGGTTCACGACGGCGGCGCTCTGGCTGGCGAGGCTCGTCGGGCCGCCCATCTGGGCGTTGTAGCCGGCGAAGACGAGGTAGCGGCCGTCGGCCGAGCGGTTGAGCCCGCCCTCCGAGCCGGCGATGCCGCTCGCGATCAGGGGCTTGTTGTTGCCGCTCGGCGCCGTCGGCATAGCGATGGTCTGCACGAGCTGGCCGTTGGGCGTGTACTCGTCGAGGAACACCGGGTTGCCGGTGTTGACGAGCGGGCTTGTGCCGTTGCCGACCCGGTAGATGACGATGTTACCGGGCGTGAAGGCGGCGGCGTGCGCCGGACGCGCTGGCGCTATGAAGGCGCTCAGGAGCGCGAGCCCGATGGTCGTGATGAGCGTCCAGCTGATACATGTGCGGAGACGTGCGGCGTATTGCGGCATCCGGAACCTCCCTAGCTGAGTGACTGACCCGCGAATGTTGCGGCGCGTGAAGGCGTACAGCGCCGTGAGCACCGATCCGGCCGGCACTCACGGCGTCAAACTCTCTCGGTTGTTGAAATGCTGTAGCTACTATGCAGGGCGGAACTCTGGGCTGATAGGCTGAGGGTAGTGTAGCGACGGGAGCTAACTTTTCGATGAAGCCGGGTCAGCTGATATTTGAAGAGATCGTAATCTCGCGCCGGGGAGCAGGGCGTGGGGGGCGGCGCCGCGGGCGCGGGCGAGAGCGCGGGCGCGCCGCAGCGGGCAGGCGCGGTTGGAGGAGCGGCGCCTGCCGCTGGCCTGCTGAGACTAGGGGATTGCAGCAAAAAGGGGCTAGGAGCGAAGCCTCCCAACCCCAGCGCAGGTAAGGTTCTTTTCATTACAGGGCTTACGCGGTGGTCCGTCCTGCACCCAAGCGTGGTGCGCAGGCGCTCGGTCTTGCGACCCAGGCGTGTTCATGCAGGCGCTGTGCCCTGCACCC
>CALJIC010000159.1 GCA_937974195.1 uncultured Roseiflexaceae bacterium
AGTTCAGCCCGGACGGGCGGCTGCTCACCAGTGCCTCGTATGACCGCACCCTGCGGCTGTGGGACGTGACAAACGGCGCCTGCCTCGCTGTGTGGTTTGCGGATGCCGGGCTCACGTGCTGCGCCTTCCACCCCAGCGAGCTACGAGTCATCGCAGGGGATGCGAGTGGACACCTCCACTGGCTGCGCCTCGAGCTGTGACCGCGATGCAAAGCGGGAATGCGTGGCTTTGGCAGTAAGCGCGACTTTGGACAAGGCGCGAGAGCAGCCACGTTCCGTCGTCGCTAGCAATCACCCTGAGCGCCTGGCACCCCTCCTCATTTCATGTGCTCGGACTTGCAGCGTTTGGCGTAGCGTTCTTCCCATTGGGCCGGCAGGTTAGCGCGCGACCATTCGGGGTCGTGATAGATGAGGCTCTTGATGGTGGTGCGCATGGTCTCGACGCACAGCTCGATGCAGTGCAGCAGCCGGTGGTGGGTGAAGATCGCGGTGCTGTCGGTGCGCTGGATGCCCTTCTGCTTGAAGAAGCCGAGCTATTGAGCTGCGCGAAGATGGCCTGGAAAGCGCGTCCCTCGGCGCCGTGCGTGAGCAGGCGCTAAGGACAGCAGGACGGGCGAGAGCGCCGGTTGGCGGTTGGGAGGGGTAGAGGTCGGCGAAGCCCTCATCGCGGAACGACTCGTACAGCGCATCACCGACGAAACGGATGGCTTCTTGGCGTGCAGCACCTCCGTGAGCCAACTGAAGCCGACCTCGATGCTGGGAGCGCCGCGATCGCCCGGCGGCGCTCCTACGAGCCGCTCCCGCGCTCGAACACGGCGGCGGCGATCTGCTTGGCGGCCCGGATCTGGTCCGGCAGCGCGTGGGCGTCGTAGTAGGCCGCGACGCTCTCGTGGAACGGCGCGTGCTGGCGCTGGAGCACCCCGAGGCGCTGCTTGGGCGGCGGCCGCCAGAGCTGCCGCAGGTCGAAGTACAGCTCTGTCAGCTGCAGCACCTTCGCGGAGAGGAGCAGCCGCGCGGTGCGCGGGTCGGTGCCCGCGAGCGCCTCGATCGCCCGCAGCTGGTCGTGGGCGTCGAAGCGGGCGTGCGCCTCCTGCTCGGCCGAGATGGGCGGCTTGCCCCGCGCCAGGATCTCCTGCCCCACGCGCCGCAGCCGCTCCATCACGCCGTCCCGGTCGAAGACGACCCGCGCGCACTGCCAGAGGTCCGCCGCGTCG
The DNA here is from genome assembly GCA_937974195.1 of uncultured Roseiflexaceae bacterium. Taxonomy (GTDB): domain Bacteria; phylum Chloroflexota; class Chloroflexia; order Chloroflexales; family Roseiflexaceae; genus CALJIC01. Next base: position 1,214 of record CALJIC010000159.1, read on the forward strand.
TCGGGGTTCGCACGCCAGAACGCGGCCGCGTCATCCTCAGTCGTGAAGATGATCTCGAACGCCTGCCCCTCGCGCTCCTCCACGACGCGGGCAAACCCGCGCCGCACGATCACCAGCAGGTCGACGTCGCTGTCCGGCCGGTTGGTGCCGCGCGCCCACGAGCCGAACAGGAGCACGCCCAGCACGTCCGGGCTCTGCCGCAGCTCGGCGATGTACTGCTCGGCTCTGGGATTCATCGTTCTGTGTGCGGCTGCGCGAGAAAGCGCAGCACTTCGTCCCGGTAGGCGGCGAAGCGCTCGCGCCGCACCTGGTGCCCCGTGCCGCTCATCCGCACGACGCGCGCGTCCGGCCGGGCCGCCAGCAGGGCCGCCTCCGCAGCCTCGTCGACGATCGCGCCGCGCGCGGGCTCGCCCGTCAGCACCAGGATCGGGCAGTCGATCCGCCGGGCATCCTCCACCCAGGGCCGCGCGAACGAGGCCAGCACTTCGAGCGCCTCGGGGCGCACCGCCGCCTTCGAGTCCGCCCACAGCTCGTAGTCCTCGTCGGCCCACCCCGGCGCTGCCTCCCGCTGCCTGGCGATGAGCGCCTCGCGCGGCGTCGCCTGGTTCTCGAGCAGGTTGGCGCGCCAGGACGCGATCAGCGACGCCGGGTCCCAGGCGCGGCTCGGGTCGGGCCAGACCGGGTCCTCCAGCACCAGGCAGCGGAACAGGCCGGGGTGCTCCGCCGCCGCCACGCTGGCGGTCGAGCCGCCCATCGAGTGCCCGATCACGGCCGGCCGCTCCAGCCCGAGCGCCGCGACGAGCGCGACGAGATCGCCCGCGAGGATGTCCAGGGTGTAGCCCTGCGGCGAGGGGTCTGACTCGCCGTGGCCGCGCGCGTCGTACAGGACGACGTCGTAGGCCGGCGCCAGCGCGCGGGCCAGCGCAGCCCAGTACCAGCCGTGGTCGGTCAGCCCGTGGACGAGAACCACCGGCGGCAGGTCGCCGCCGCTCCGGTGGTAGCGCAGCCGGACGCCGTTCACCAGGACGTCGCCGTCTTTCCAGCCTTCCATCATGAGTCCTTTCTGTCAGCCTTCCCCCAGCCGCTTGCGCGGCTGTGGTACACTTGTGCTGTCCCACGTATCGATGCGGAGGCGCCCCTCGTGCCGCGGCGGTCGCCGCCGACATTCGCCCCTGGAAAAGGAGCAGCGCTATGGCACCCCCCGACCAGCCCGTCATCTCCGTGATGCTCGCGGTCCCCGATACGCCGGCCGCGGCCGCGTGGTACCAGCGCGCGCTCGGCGCGACGCTCCTGTGGGACCTGGGCGGCGTGGCCGGGCTGGAGGTCGCCGGCGCGCCGTTCTTCCTGGGCGAGCCCGAGAACAACGGCTGGGAGAGCCCGGCCAAGCTTGGGATCACCTCCACCCGTGTCGAAGTGTTCTGCGATGATCCGGACGCGTTTATCGCGCGCGCAGTCGCGGCAGGGGCGGACGGCGCCTTCGATCCGATCCGGGACCACCAGATGCCCTGGGGCACCCACCGCCAGGGCGGGTTCAGAGACCCGTTCGGGCACATCTGGCTGGTCGGGGATCGGTCGCCGCTGCACCGCCATCCGCGGTAGCGCCCCCGGCGATCGAGCTGTGGGAGCGTCCTCCCGCTCGGATTATACACTGCCACCTCCTCCAGCTGCGGCCGCCACACGCCGCGGAGGTACGTTCGCGCGCCGCGGAATGTCTGGAACTAAAGGGAAGTGTGACGCATGCGAACTGAACCACACGCGCCGGCCGCCGACGCCGAGGCGCTTCGGGAGCAGCTCCGGCACGTCTACTGGATCGGCGGCGCGAGCGGCGCAGGCAAGACGACGATCGCCCGCCGCATCGCGGCCGAGCGCGGCCTCCAGCTCTACATCACCGACGACGTGATGTCGGAGCACGCGCGGCGGAGCACGCCTGAGAGCTGCCCCCTGCTCCACGCGTTCATGGCGATGGATATGGACGAGCGATGGGTGAACCGATCGCCGCAGACGATGCTTGAGACCTTCCACTGGTACCAGGGCGAGGGCTTCAACATGATCATCGAGGACATCCTGCGCCTGCCCAAGCGCCCCGGCGTCATCGTGGAGGGCTTCCGGCTGCTGCCGCGCCTCGTCCAGCCGCTCCTCGCCGAGCGCCGGCGCGCTGTCTGGCTCATCCCAACCCCCGAGTTCCGCGAGGCTGTCTTTGAGGGCCGCGGCGGGACGCAGTGGGCGTTTATCGGGAAGACGAGCAACCCCGAGCGGGCGCTCCGCAACCTGCTCGAGCGCGACGCCATGTTCACCCGCCGCCTGCACGAAGAGGCGCAGCGCCTGGGCGTGAACGTCATCCCGGTCGACCCCACGACGACGGTGGAGGAGCTGACCGGCCGGGTGATGGAGGCTTTCGGGCTGTAGGCTGGCAGAGATATACCTCCCCACGCCGCCTGCCGGGGTTCGAGGGGGCGACATCTTCCCAGAATCTGTCCCGCTGGGCGGTGGAAGGAGCCTGAAGCGCATCCGGAATTCGCACGCTATGCTGAACCACAGACTCCTGACGCCAGCGCGGTCTGGCGCGCTCGTCGGCCTTCTGACGAGCAGCATCCTCGGCTTCGTCTACATTGTGATCCTGCGGGAGCCCGCCTCCGCATTTTATGCGTTCGCATCCCTGGCACTGCTCGGCGGCCCGCTGCTCGCCGGCCTGGTCGCGGCCCTTCGGGCGCAGCAGCGCAGGATACGCTCGGCGCTCGCTGCGACGGGCGTTGTTCTCGTCACGGTATGGCTGCTCTTCGCCGCCATCTACGCGTTCGCAATACGACTACAGACCAAGCGCGTCGAGATCCCCGCGTTCTGCGACGGAACCTACGCGATGGCCGCGCTTCCGAGCGATCTCGCGTATGAGCTGCCGGATGGCACGAAGAGCATCCTGATCCTCCGCGATGAGCAGGCCACGGTTGCGGCGACGGTCGATCTGACCCAGCCGCAGCGGCCTGTGACGCTCTACCTCATCGATACTGCGACCAAGGCCCTGATCGGAAGCATCCCCTTCCCGTACGATATCGTCGCCGTGGCGATGGACGACACCACCGTGTATTTCTTCCACGAGGGGATCGGGCATTCGATACGCAAGACGACGGGGAAGTACGAGCCGTACTATGTGACGATAGACGCCTACGGGCTGAATGTCGACGGGTTCTTTGAGACGTCGGGGGTCTTCTCGAGCTGGAGCGCCGACGGGACCATCAAGCTGCGCCCCTACCTGACCTTCAGCGGCATCGCGCGCGGCTGCCATATCGCCGGCGACACGCAGCGCATCACGAAGCTCTAGCTCAGCCTCGAGCGCCGGGCGGGTATGCGGCGAAGGGCCAAGGTCTCCCCCTGGCCCTTCGCTGTGAGCGCCTTCTGTGGCGGGCGCTACGCCGCCGGGGCGAGCGCGATCTTGAAGGTGAAGGCGTGCGCGCCGGGGAGCTCATCCGGCAGCGTGATCGTCAGCCCGCTCTCATCCTGCGACCACTCGAGCGCGCCGCCGCCGAGCAGCGAGATAGCGCGGATGCGGCCGGCGCCGGCGGGCGAGCTGCTCCCCAGCGACCGGATCGTCACCTGGCGGTCCGGCCGGGCCAGGCAGATCGCGTACAGCGTGTCGCCCTTGGTGGTGAAGCGGAAGTCGCGGTTGGTGAACGCGCTGCGCTTGGTGTCGGTGAACTCGCCCTCGGCCACCTCGGTCGGCCCCTCGCCGAAGACCACCCAGGGCCGCGTCCCGTAGATCGCCTCGCCGTTCACCGCCAGCCAGCGCCCGATCTCGCGCAGCAGCTCCTGCTCCGGCTCGGGGATCGTCCCGTCCGGGCGCGGCCCGATGTTCAGCAGCAGCGCGCCGTTCTTGCTCACCACGTCCACCAGGTCGCCGATCAGATCGGTGGCAGTCTTGTAGTCGTGGTCGTGGATGTAGCCCCAGGAGTTCTTCGAGACCGAGGTGTCGTTCTGCCAGAAGAAGGGCGGGATGCTCGCAAGCTGCCCGCGCTCGATGTCGAACACCGCCGTGCCGGGCGGGAAGGCCTCGAACTTGTGGTTGATCGCCACGCCCTTACCCCACTCGTAGCCGCGGTTGTAGTAGTAGGCGGCGAAGCGCTTCAGGTACGGCTCGAGGGCCTTCTGCTCGATCCACCAGTCGAACCAGATCAGCTGCGGCTGGTACTTGTCGATCAGCTCGACGAGGCGCGCCAGCCAGTCATCCATGAACTCCCGGCTGAGCCGCTCGTGGCTCTGGCGCGCGGGGCCGTAGAGCCCGGCGTAGCGCGGGTCCTGGACGTCGGAGGGGAACTGGCGGCCGCCGCTGAAGAACCACCAGTGCTCGATGCGGTGGTTCGAGACGCCGAACACCAGGCCCTCGGCGCGCACGGCCGCGGCCAGCTCGCCCAGCACATCGCGCTTGGGCCCCATCTTGGCGGCGCACCACTCCGAGAGCGCCGTATCGTACATAGCGAAGCCGTCGTGGTGCTCGGCCACCGGCACCACGAAGCGCGCGCCGGCCTCCTTGAACAGCCGCGCCCAGGCCGCCGGGTCGTAGTTGGCAGCCGTGAGCTGCGGGATGAAATCCTTGTAGCCGAACTCGGTGTGCGGGCCGTAGGTGGCGATGTGGTGCTCGTACTCGGGCGTGCCGATCAGGTACATGTTGCGCGGGTACCACTCGTTGCCGAAGGCCGGCACCGAGTAGACGCCCCAGTGGATGAAGATGCCGAACTTGCCGTCCTGGTACCAGTCGGGCACGCGGTAGCCCTTGAGGGACTCCCAGTCCGGCGTGAAGGGGCCGGGGATACTGATGTCAGACATTGGACTCCTCTGGTTGTGCGGTCACAGCGTGTTTCGGGGCGAGAGGACTGCTGCCCTCTCGCGCTCTCCAGGGTGAGGGGCAGCGGCCCCTCGCGCTCGGTCGTGTCGGGGCTAGCCCCGAACCCCGTTTGCGGTCACAGCGTGTTTCAGGGCGAGAGGGGCACCGGCCCCTCTCGCGCTCTCCCCCGCCGGAAGGGGCTGTGCAGCCCCTTCCGAACCTTCCCCGCAAGCGGCGCCGCCTCCCTCCATCGCCCGTTGTCATG
>CALJIC010000160.1 GCA_937974195.1 uncultured Roseiflexaceae bacterium
GCAGTGCGTTTAAGACGTACGGCTGGTGTGCTGAGGCATGACAACGGGCAAACGAGCGGCGTACGCGTTCCCTTGCGGGTCCAGGGCCGCAGGCCCTGGCGCGGGTGGTGCAGGAGGGCCGGCGCCGGCCCTCCTGCCCGGGTGCAGGGCGGAGCGCCTGCATGAATGAATGAAGCACAAGCAGCCCGGGTGCAGGGCGGAGCGCCTGCATGACAGTCCACCGCGTACGTCCTGCCACTGAGCCGCCGGAGCTCCACACCATCACCCTCGACATCACCCGCGCAGGGTGACGCGCCATCACCCGCGCCGCTGGTACTCTGCGCCCATCGAACGCGGGCGCCTCCCGGTGAGGCGCGGAGACAGCAGAGCGCCTCTGGCGCGAAGGAGAGAAGCCATGAACCGCATCGGTATTGTCGCAGGGGGCGTGCAGCCGGCCGCCGGCGTGCGCCGGATCTGGCTGAAGCGCGCCGGGATCGCGGCCGGCGCGATCGTCCTGGCGCTGGTCGCCCTGGCGCTGGGCATGGTCGCCTGGATGAGCTACGTCCCGGCCGACCTGGACCTCTCGACCACGCGCCTCTCGGCGCAGGGGGCCTACCGCGTGAGCTACGAGCCGCGCCGCGGGCCGATCGCCGTCAACCAGATCCACGCCTGGACGCTGCACGTCGAGACCGCCGACGGCCGGCCGGTCGAGGGCGCCACCATCGCCGTCGACGGCGACATGCCGCAGCACGGCCACGGGCTGCCGACCGAGCCGCAGGTCACCGCCGAGCTGGGCGGCGGGGACTACCTGGTCGAGGGCGTGAAGTTCCACATGCCCGGCTGGTGGGTGATGGACTTCACCATCGACGCCGGGGGCCAGACCGACACGGTGCGGTTCGACCTGCTGCTCAACTGACGGGGGTGGCGAGGAAGCGGCACGAAGCCGTGGAGCGCACGAGGAGCATCGCAATGAAACGCACAGCTCTCTTCATCGGCCTGGCGGCGGTCGCGGCGGCCGCCCTCGCCTACCTGCTCTGGCCGCGCGCCGTGTGGTCGCCGGACGAGATCGCGCTGCTGCGCGGGCTGTCGCTCTCCCAGCTGCCCGCGCTCCCGCCCGACCCCTCCAACCGCTACGCGGACGACCCGCGGGCCGCCGCGCTCGGTCAGCGCCTGTTCTTCGACACGCGGCTCAGCGTGGACGGCACCGTCGCCTGCGCGACCTGCCACCTGCCCGCCGAGCAGTTCCAGGACGGGAGGCCGCTCGGCCAGGGGGTGGGCACGACCGCCCGCCGGACCATGCCGCTCGCCGGCGTCGCCTACAGCCCGTGGTTCTTCTGGGACGGCCGCAAGGACAGCCTGTGGGCGCAGGCGCTCGGCCCGCTGGAGAGCCCGGTCGAGCACGGCGGCACACGCGCCCAGTACGCCCACGTCATCGCCCGCCACTACCGCGCCGAGTACGAGGCGCTGTTCGGCCCGCTGCCGGACCTCTCGGACGCGGGGCGCTTCCCGCCCGCCGCGGGGCCGGTGGCCGACCCGCAGGCGCGCGCGGCCTGGGAGGCCATGTCGGCGGAGGACCGCGAGACGGTCACGCGCATCTACGCCAACATCGGCAAGGCGATCGCCGCCTACGAGCGCCAGATCATGCCCGGCCGCTCGCGCTTCGACGCCTACGTGGACGCGGCGGTGCGCGGGGACACCGCGGCGATGGCGCAGGCGCTCTCGCCCGATGAGGTGGCCGGGCTGCGGCTGTTCGTCGGCAGGGCGCAGTGCATCAACTGCCACAACGGCCCGCTGCTGACGAACAACGACTTCCACAACACGGGGGTGCCGGCGGCGGACGGGCTGCCCGAGGACCGCGGGCGGGCGGACGGGCTGAGGCAGGTGCTCGGGGATGAGTTCAACTGCCTGAGCGCCTACAGCGACGCCGAGCCGGCGGACTGCGGCGAGCTGCGCTTCGCCAAGGTGGACGAGCACACGCAGCTGCGCCAGTTCAAGCCGCCGTCCCTGCGCGGCGTGGCCGAGCGCGCGCCGTACATGCACGCCGGGCAGTTCGCCACGCTCCGGGAGGTGCTGGAGCACTATAACCGGGCGCCGGAGGCGCCGGCGGGGCACTCGGAGCTAGAGCCGCTGGGCCTCACGGACGAGGAGCTGGGCCAGCTGGAGGCGTTCCTGCGCTCGCTGAGCGCCCCGGTCGTCGCGCCGGGCACGCCAGAGGCCACAAGCGCGTGCACCGGCTGCCACCAGGAGCCGATCGCGCACGCGCCTGGGGACGCGTGAGCTGAGCACGAAAGACATTGTGATGGCGAGTCACTTGCGAGGCGCCGGCGGGCGCTACGAGATCCTGGTCGAGGGCATCCTCGGCGAGCAGTGGTCGGACTGGCTGGGCGGGATGGCGATCGCGCCGGGGGAGAAGGGCCAGACCTGCATCTCCGGCGCCGTGCCGGACCAGTCGGCGCTGTTCGGCATCCTGGCGCAGCTGCACGCGCTGAACGTCACGCTGGTTGCAGTGCGGCGCCTGCCAGACCCGGCGGAGGACGGCTAGATCAGCGCAGATCGCGCATCGGCGCGCCCTGGCTCTGCTCGTCGCGCACGGTAGGCGCGCTTGACCAGCTTCAGATCGTCCAGGCCCTGGTGCCGCAGCTGGCTCATCAGCTCGTCCTCGGCGATCAGCTCGTGACGCATGTTCCGCCGCAGCATGCGCCCGTCCTTCACCCAGCAGCAGCGCCGGCGGGTGCCACGAGCGGGTCAACGACTGTCGCGCTCGGCGGGTAGCCGGCCGAATCCAGCCCGCGCTGAGCCGCATGCGTGTGAAGCGGCACGCTCCGTGCTAGAACTCGCACGGGACTGATTGAACGCGAAGGAGCGCACGCCATGCCACAGATCGGCTACGCGATGTCCAGCGAGGAGCACACGCCGAACGACCTGGTCCGCCACGCCCGGCGCGCCGAGGAGGTCGGCTTCAGCTTCGCGCTGATCTCGGACCACTTCCATCCCTGGGTGGACCGCCAGGGACACAGCCCGTTCGTCTGGAGCGTGCTCGGTGGCATCGCCCGGGCCACCGAGCGCATGCCCGTCGGCACCGGAGTCACCTGCCCGACCATCCGCATCCACCCGGCGATCATCGCCCAGGCGGCTGCGACGGTCGCGGCGATGATGCCAGGGCGCTTCTTCCTGGGCGTCGGCACCGGCGAGAACCTCAACGAGCACATCCTGGGCGACCGCTGGCCGCCGCACGACGTGCGCCTCGCCATGCTCGAGGAGGCCGTGGACGTCATGCGGCTGCTGTGGCAGGGCGGCACCAAGACCCACCGCGGCCAGTACTACACCGTCGAGAACGCGCGCCTGTACACCCTGCCGGACGAGCCGCCACCGATCATGGTCGCGGCCAGCGGCCCGAAGGCGGCCGAGGCGGCCGGGCGGATCGGCGACGGGCTGATCAACACCGCGCCGGACGCGCAGGTCGCGCAGACCTTCGAGCGGTCCGGCGGCGCGGGCAAGCCGCGCTACGCGCAGGTGACGGTCTGCTGGGCGCGGGACGAGGCCCAGGCGCGGCGCACGGCCCACGAGATCTGGCCCAACGCCGGGCTGACCGGCGAGCTGTCGCAGGAGCTGCCAACGCCGGCACACTTCGAGCAGGCGGTCGAGCTGGTGACCGAGGACGCGGTGGCCGAGCAGGTGGTCTACGGCCCGGACCCGGAGAGGCACATCGCGCAGATCCGGAAGTACCTGGACGCCGGCTACGACCACGTCTACGTCCACCAGGTCGGGCCGGACCAGGAGGGGTTCTTCGAGTTCTACAGCCGCAGCGTCCTGCCGCGGCTATAGTAGCGCATCCCGGCCGGCGGCGCGCTCTCGCGTGGCACGCTGTGTGCTGCACCTCACTGAACGAGCCACCGTAGAAAGGGGGCAGCAATGGCACGAACAGTCGCCGGCCTCTTCGACCGGCCGGAACAGGTCGACCGCGCGATCCGCGACCTGCAGGCGAACGGGGTGTCGCGCGATGATATCGGCGTCGTCGCCACAGATGCGCGCGGCGAGTTCGCCAACCGGGTGGGCGGCGAGACCAAGATCGAGGAGGGCGCCGGCGCCGGCGCGATCGGCGGGGGCGTGCTGGGCGGCGTGCTCGGCGCGCTCGTCGGCGTGGGGGCGCTGGCCATCCCCGGCATCGGCCCGGTGATCGCCGCAGGCCCGCTGGCGGCTGCGCTCGGGTCGGCGGGGGCCGGCGCGCTCGTCGGCGCGACCACCGGCGTGGCGGCGGGCGGCCTGATCGGCGCGCTCGTCGGCGCCGGCATCCCCGAGGAGCATGCCCACGTCTACGCCGAGGGGGTGCGCCGCGGCGGCCTGCTTCTCTCGGTCACCATCGACGGCGTCTCCAGCGCGACGGTCGAGAGCATCATGCGCACGAACGGCGCGGTGGACATCGACGCGCGCGGAGCCGAGTGGCGGCGCCAGGGCTGGAGCGGCTTCGACCCCGACGCGGAGCCGTACCGCGGCGACCGCACGATCGTGTAGGTCGAGATGGCGACGGAGGCCCGCTGCATGGTTCGCGGCGGCCTCCGCTCAACCCTTCGCGACGCCAGAGCCGAGCTCGGCGCTCGTGGCTGGCGCGCCGCATCGCTGCGGCCAGAGGGCAGATGCACCACGTCTCGGAGGTGTGGCCGTGACCGTCCAGGAGCTACACGGCGATGAGCGGCCGGTGCAGGTGCGTGTCGGGCCGGTGACGCTCGACGGGACGCTGGCGATCCCGGCGGGCGCGCGGGGCGCGGTGCTGTTCGCCCACGGGAGCGGCAGCAGCCGGCACAGCCCGCGCAACCGCTTCGTCGCCCGGGCGCTGCAGGAGGGCGGCCTGGCGACGCTGCTGTTCGACCTGCTGACCCGCGAGGAGGAGGCGGCAGACGTGCGCGGCGGCCTGCTGCGCTTCGACATCGGCCTGCTCGCGGAGCGGCTGGCCGGGGCGACCGACTGGCTGCAGCAGCAGCCGGACACGCGCGGCCTGCCGATCGGCTACTTCGGCGCCAGCACCGGC
>CALJIC010000161.1 GCA_937974195.1 uncultured Roseiflexaceae bacterium
GGTCGAGGCCGGCATCCCCGAGGACGACCCGCGCAACCCGGCGGTGATCGCCGATAACGTCGGCGATAATGTCGGCGACGTGGCCGGCATGGGCGCAGACCTTTTCGAGAGCTATGTCGGCTCGATCATCGCGGCGGCGGCACTGGCCGTGCTACTGCCGGAGGCGCAGGTGTCGGCCGCGCTCGCCGTGCTGCCGCTGCTGATCGCGGCGGCCGGCATCGTGGCGTCGATCCTCGGCACGCTCGTCGTGCGGCAGCTCGGCGGCAGCAACCCGGCCCAGGCGCTGCGCATGGGCACCTTCGTCACCGGCGGGCTGACGCTGCTGTTCGTGGCGGCGATCTCGCTGCTCGGCTACGGCAGCTGGGTCTACTTCGCGGCCACGGTCGCCGGGCTGCTGGCCGGCATTCTGATCGGCCTGATCACCGAGTACTACACCTCGGGCGCCTTCGGGCCGGTGAAGCTGATCGCGCAGCAGTCGGTCACCGGCCCGGCGACGAATATCATCTCGGGGCTAGCGGTAGGCATGCGCTCGACGGCGTTCCCGATCCTCGTGATCGGCGCCGCGACGCTCGCGGCCTACTACATCGGGGAGACGACCAGCGGCGAGGGGCTGTTCTGTATCGCGCTCGCCGCGGTGGGGATGCTCAGCATCACCGGCATGACGGTCGCCGTGGACGCCTACGGCCCGATCGCGGACAACGCGGGCGGCATCGCCGAGATGTCGCACCTCGAGCCGGCGGTGCGCCAGGTGACCGACACGCTCGACTCGGTGGGCAACACGACCGCCGCGATCGGCAAGGGCTTCGCGATCGGATCGGCCGCGCTCACGGCGCTCGGGCTGTTCGCGGCCTACGCGGCCGCGGTGCAGCTGGCGGACATCAGCCTTACCGACCCGCGCCTGATCGTCGGTATGTTCGTCGGTGGCATGCTGCCCTTCCTGTTCTCGGCCATGACGATGGAGGCGGTGGGCCGCGCCGCGAACCATATGATCGAGGAGGTCCGCCGGCAGTTCCGAACGATCCCGGGCCTGATGGAGGGCAAGAGCGAGCCGGACTACGCGCGCTGCGTCAGCATCTCGACCGCGGCGGCGCTGCGCGAGATGATCGTCCCGGGGGTCATGGCGGTGGTCGCGCCGCTGCTGGTGGGCTTCGTGCTCGGCAAGGTCGGGCTGGGCGGGCTGCTGGCCGGCGCGCTGGTCACCGGGGTGCTGACGGCGGTGTTCATGGCCAACGCCGGCGGCGCGTGGGACAACGCCAAGAAGTACATCGAGGCCGGCAATCTCGGCGGCAAGGGCTCCGATGTGCACAAGGCGACGGTGGTGGGCGATACGGTGGGCGATCCGTTCAAGGACACCTCGGGGCCGTCGCTCAACATCCTGATCAAGCTGATGAGCATCGTCGCGCTGGTGTTCGCGCCGCTGTTTCAGTAATTGACAGGCGTTGGCGGTTGTGCCGCCCGTCTTCCTTGCAGGGAGGTGTGGAGGGCCGCAGGCCCTCCGCGGACCGTTTTGCTCCGCCGCTCTGCGGCGACGAAGTCGCCGCAGAGCGGCGGAACGGGGAATCCTGGGGAGGCGAAGCCTCCCCAAACCCCTCCAGGCGGTGCGAGGGCGGGCCCGCCGCGTAGGCCCTGTGCCGCTCTCGGACGGCGCGGGCGAGGGAAGCTGGGGGCGCAGCCCCTCTGAATCTCCTATCGGAGGTGCAGCAGCGCATGCTGCCAATCGATCAATGACGATCACAGAAGGAGCACGTCAATGCAGGAGCTGTCCTCAATCGAACAGACTGCGGTGTGGGTGGTGCTGGCAGTCGCCATCTTCGGCATCGCCTACGCCTTCATACTACGCGCGCAGATCTTGGCGCAGGATAAAGGCACCGCCCGCATGCAGGAGGTCTGGGGCTTCATCAAGTCGGGCGCCAACGCCTACCTCAGCCAGCAGTTCCGCACGATCGCGGTGCTGATCGCGGTGCTGACCTTCGTGCTGGCGGCCAGCGTGTTCATCATCCCGCCGACGCGCGAGGCGGTTGAGCACTTCGGCAGCCCCGAGGCGGCGACGCTCTGGGTGGCGATCGGCCGCGCGATCGCGTTCCTGATGGGCTCGCTGTTCTCCTACACCGTCGGCTTCGTCGGCATGAACGTCGCCGTGGAGGGGAACGTGCGGGTGGCGGCCGCGTCGCGCAAGGGGTACGACCCGGCGCTGCAGGTCGCCTACAAGTCCGGCTCGGTGACCGGCATGCTCACCGTGGGCCTCGGCCTGCTCGGCGGCACGCTGATCTTTATGGTGTTCGGCATCGCGGCGCCCGATGCGCTGCTGGGCTTCGGCTTCGGCGGCAGCCTGATCGCGCTATTCATGCGCGTGGGCGGCGGGATCTACACCAAGGCGGCCGACGTGGGCGCCGATCTGGTGGGCAAGGTCGAGGCCGGCATCCCCGAGGACGACCCGCGCAACGCGGCGGTGATCGCCGACCTGGTGGGCGACAACGTCGGCGACTGCGCCGGGATGGCGGCCGACGTGTTCGAGAGCTTCGAGGTGACGCTGGTCTCGGCGCTGATCCTCGGCCTGGTGCTGGGCGACGCGGTGGCCGGCACGATGGGCGATGGCCAGTACGACCTGCGCTTCATCATCTTCCCGCTGGTGCTGCGGGCGATCGGCGTGATCGCCTCGGTGATCGGCAACACGGTGGTGCGCACCGACGAGCGTCGCCGCAACGCGATGGCCGCCATGAACCGCGGCTTCTACGTGGCGGCGGTCATCAGCGTGATCGGCTTCGCGGCCTTCACGTGGTTCTACATGACGGACCCGGCCACCGGCGCGATTGACTGGCGGCCGTTCCTCGCCACCATCGCGGGCATCATCCTGGCGATCGCCCTCGACAAGCTCACCGAGTACTTCACCTCGACCCACTTCAGCCCGGTGAAGGAGACCAGCCGCGCCTCGCAGACCGGCTCGGCAACGAACATCCTCTCGGGCCTGGCGCTCGGCATGGAGTCGAGCGTGTGGGCGATCATCGTCATCTCGCTCTCGATCCTCGCCTCGGTGGTGATCTTCGCCGGGTTCGCCGCCGACGCGTTCGTGACCTTCACCGCCGTGCTGTACGGCGTCTCGCTCACCGGCATCGGCATGCTCACGCTGACCGGCAACACGATCTCGATGGACTCGTTCGGGCCGATCTCGGACAACGCCAACGGCATCGGCGAGATGGCCGGGCTGGACAAGAACGCCCGCAACGTGATGGACGACCTGGACGCGGTCGGCAACACGACCAAGGCGGTCACCAAGGGCATCGCGATCGGGTCGGCGGTGATCGCCGCGGTGGCGCTGTACGGCTCGTACCTGGCGGACGTGAGCCGGATGCAGGCGCAGGTCGGCGTGCCGCCGGCCGAGCAGCTCTCGGCGGTCGGCATCCGCGTGTCGCTGCCGGAGGTGTTCATCGGCCTGCTGATCGGCGGCGCGGTGCCGTTCCTGTTCTCGTCGCTCACGATCCGCGCGGTGCAGCGCGCCGCCTCGCAGATCGTGAACGAGGTGCGGCGCCAGTTCAAGATCCCGGGCATCATGGAGGGCACGGTGACGCCCGACTACGCCCGGGCGGTGAGCATCTCGACGCTCGCCGCGCAGAAGGAGCTGGTGAGCCTGGGGATCATCGCGGTGGTGGTGCCCATCCTGGTCGGCTTCCTGCTCGGGGTTGAGGCGCTGGGCGGCTTCCTGGCCGGCATCATCCTCTCCGGGCAGCTGATGGCGGTGTTCCAGGCCAACGCCGGCGGCGCGTGGGACAACGCCAAGAAGTACATCGAGGAGGGCAATTTCGGCGGCAAGCACTCGGAGCCGCACAAGGCCGCGGTGGTCGGCGACACGGTGGGCGACCCGCTGAAGGACACGGCCGGCCCGGCGCTGAACCCGATGATCAAGGTGATCAACCTGGTGGCGCTGATCATCGCGCCGATCGTCGTCACGGTGCAGCCGGGCAGCCTGGGCGTGATCGTGGCGATGGTGATCTGCTTCGCGGCGCTGGTGTGGGCGATCTGGCAGAGCAAGCGCGAGGCGGAGAGCCTGGCGGCCGAGACGAGCGCGCCGCAGCCGGCCAAGGGCGCGTAGAAGTCGCACGTAACAATGGAGCGG
>CALJIC010000162.1 GCA_937974195.1 uncultured Roseiflexaceae bacterium
GACGCTCATTATAGCACTGGAAAGGCATGGAGCGAGGTTGCTCCGCCCCGTGGCGTACCGAAGGCAGACGTGCCGCCTACCATCATCGAGTTGCTCAACCAATTTTAGCCCTACCCTCCCCTTGAGAAACAGTACCGTGGTTGGTTAGGATAAGGTAAATGAGCACTATTGCTTGGAGCGGATGCGGCACACTATAATCCGCGTGACGCCGAGAGCATTGTGCCAAGCGCTGGCACACCAGATCGCAGTCGTCTACGCTCGACTACCCCGCTCTCACGAATGCTGTCTGCGCTGACAGCACGTCATAGAGCGGAGTACACCACGTCGTGAATGTCACAGGGGTGCGCCACGCATGCATTTTGGTCACAATAACACGGGTCGGTCTTCGTGGAATCGGGGGGATGGGGATCGCGGTGGCGATGAGGTCATGGAGGTCCGGGTAGACCGGCTCAGGCACTTCACGACGCTGTTATCGGAGGCGCAGTCGAACCGCCCGTGCCGGCAGGTTCGCCGGGTGCTCGAGGAGATTAAGATGATGCTCTGCGGCCCTGCGCGGTAGCGAGCAGCAACGTTCCGTAACAATCTTCCCTGCCCAGCAGCGGGCGTACAGCGTGCGGTCCTCGTGGATCACCGACCCTGGATAGGGCGGCCCACAAGGGCCGCTTTCTCTTTATATGCGACAACAAGCAATCCTCTCGCTCGTGCTCGCGGCGGCCCTGCTCGCATCGTGCGCTGCAGCCGCCGCGCCGCCGCGCCAGGAGCAGCTTCCTGCCGGCTCCCCCGCGGCGCTCTTGACCGGTGCGGCAGCGCCGGTGCTGCCGCTGCCAGCAACGCCCCGCACGCCGCCTGCACCAGTTGCGGCTTCTGCCGCTGCGCTGCAGCAGTGGGCGAACCCAGTGGCCGGGTGGGTCACCGCCGGTGTAGGCGCAGTTGAGCTCAGCGCCATGTCGCCGACGCGCGCGGCGCGGATGCTCGCGCTCATGGCGATCGGCATGGACGCGGCGCTCGGGACTGCCAGCCGCGCGCGCGGGGCCGGGCGCGACGTCTCTGATCACGCGGCGCTGTCGAGCGCCGCCGGCGACATTCTCCTGGCGGTTCAGCCGGTGCTGGCCTCCGAGTCAACGATCGGCCGTGAGGCCGAGACCGCGGCATGGGTCGGGTACTGGCAGGGTCGGGACACGCCTGAGGGTGTGGCGCTCGGGCTTGCGCTCGGGCGCGAGGTTGCGCGCGCTGTGCTCGCAGCGGCCGCAGCCGACGGCGCAGCAGCGGCGCCCCGCACCGAGATGCAGGCCCGCGACCAGGACGGCGCGCCGATCGCGCAGGCCCCCGGCGTGTGGGTTCCGACGCCGCGCCTGCTTCAGCCGGGCGCCGATCCGCAGTGGGGGGCCGTGCGCCCGCTGGTGCTGCCGTCCGGCGCCGCTGCGCGCGTCTCCCCGCCGCCGGTGTGGGACAGCCCGGCCTTCCAGGAGGTGCGCGAGTTGTTCCGCGCGACGCAGGAGCAGCTCACCGAGGCCGAGCGCGCCATCGCCTGGAAGTGGGACCTGCGCCATGGGACGATCACGCCGGTGGGGGTGTGGTACCTCATCGGGCGCGACCTGGTGCTGCGCGAGCAGCTGGGCGCCGCGGAGAGCGCGCGCGTGTTCGCCGTGCTCGGCGCCGCCATCAACGACGCCGTCATCGCCTGCTGGGAGAGCAAGTACCACTACCGGGTTGCGCGCCCGGTCCAGTGGATGCAGGAGACCGGCGCCGCCCACTGGCTGCCGCCGCTTATCGACACGCCCAACCACCCGTCATACCCGTCCGGCCACTCCGTGATCTCAGCCGCCTCCGCGACGGTGCTAGGCCGGTTCTTCCCGGCCGAGGCCGCCGCGCTCGCCGAGCAGGCGCGTGAGGCCTCGCACTCGCGCGTCGCCGGCGGCATCCACTGGCCAATCGATGCCGAGGCCGGGCTCGCCCAAGGCGAGCAGGTCGCCGAACTGGTCATCTCCGCGCTCGGTCTTCAGTCCGCTTCACCGGCTACGAGGGAACACTGAGTATGCGCCGACCGATGTTGCTCCACCGCCTCTTCGCTGCCGCCGGCGCGCTCCTCGCGGCCGGGGCGCTGCTCCTCGCCGGTACGCCGGCGGGCGTCACGCCCCCGGTGGCGGACGCGCAGATCACCAACGGCACACCCGGCACGCGCCCGATCGCGAGCGCCGTGGACTGTATTCGCTCCGCGCCGGATCGCGGCCTCGCCCCGGGCGCCTCTCCCCGGTTTGTCTCCACCTGCTTCGCCTCGCTCTGGGACTACCGCGACTACAAGGACCCGGCGAACACCGGCACTACGATGGGCAACGCCAGCAGGTACGAGACCGCCCTGATCGCGTTCGGTGACACCAAGCAGCCGGACGGGACCGACGGCCCGAACGAGTACAAGGGCGACCCGATCGCGACGGTCGGGGATGTGGGCGCCGTCTACGGGCTCGCCTTCAGCAGCGGCGAGAACCCGGCCGCGAGGAACGGCGGCGCCACGCGGCGCGTCTACACGTCGGCCTACCTCAAGCGCGCGACGCGCTTCGGCGACTGGGGGCCCGGCGCGATCTACGTCCGCAATAGCACCGCGCCGCCGTCGATCGCGGGGTACGTCACCGTGCCCGGCGTCGTGCCCGGCCCGAGCAACGTCGCCTACGGGTTTGGCGGGCCGGACGCTACCGGCTGGGTGCCGCCGGGAGGGACGTTTCCCAACGGGGGCACGGCGGCAGACGCGACGATCTGGATGGGGGGCGTCCACCAGCTCTACGACGATCCCCTGCCCATCGCCTGGGTGGGCAAGGCCAGCCTGGGCGACCTGGACCTGGACCCGGACGAGCGCTTCCTCTACACGGTCAACCTGAACAACAAGCGGATCTACCGCTTCGATACCTGGGCCTCCAACCCGCAGTCCACGATGACGGTGCTGCCGAGCGTTATTGATGCCGGCCTGGGCCCGTGCAGCACGCGCGGCGGCGTGACCAACTACCGGCCCTTCGGCCTGGCCGTCACACGCGACTACCTCTACCTCGGGGCGGTGTGCAGCGCGGAGACGTCGGGGAAGAGCGCCAACCTCGGCGCGCGCGTGGACCGCATCCCGCTCTACTCTAACGGCACGTGGGGCGCGTGGCAGATCGTCCTCTCCATGCACCTCCCCGACTACGACGCCCAGCGCACCTACGGCACCTCGCGCGCTCTGGCCTGGCAGCCGTGGAGCACGAGCGACAGGTGCGGCTACGAGCACTCCGGGTCCGGCTTCCGGATCTGCCCGCAACCCATGCTTGTCGACATCGAGTTCGACGAGCAGAACAACATGATCCTTGGCTTCCGCGACCGCTACGGCGACGTGACGGGGAACGACCCGGTCCAGCGCAGCATCACGTCCGGCGACATCGTCCGCGCGCCCTGGAACGGCAGCGGCTGGAGCGCCCCGCCGGCAGCGAGCTCGGGCGAGTTCTTCAACGACTACCGCACGATGCAGCACGAGGGTGACAAGGCCGAGGTGGCGAGCGGCGCGTTGGCCTACGTGCCCGGTGACCAGAGCGGGAACTTCGGCGGCCAGATCCTGACGACCTGGCTGGACCCGTACAACGGGACGAGCTTCGGGACGGCCTGGTTCAACGCCCGCACCGGCGGCAGCCCAACCGCCCTCCAGGTCCTGTACGCTGGCGGGGTCGAGCTGCGCTACTTCGGCAAGGCCGAGGGGCTCGGCGACATCGAGCTGCTCTGCACCTGGGCCGCTGTCGGCGACCGGGTGTGGAACGACGTGAACGCCAACGGCGTGCAGGACGCCGGCGAGGCCGGTCTCAACGGTATCCGCGTGCAGCTGTTTGCGGCTTCCGACACGGGCTTTACGGCCCCCCTGGCGACCGTGACGACCGGCGACCTCGACGGCGACGGGAAGGGCGGCGAGTACCGCTTCTACGTGCATCCCTGGCAGAGCTACGTGGTGCGGCTGGATCCGTCGCAGTTTGCGCCTGGCGCCACCTTCGCCAGCTGGCGCATGAGCCCAGCCAACCAGGGCGGGAACGACGCCACCGACAGCGATGCGCATGAGCTCTACCGCACCATCGCCGTTGCGCCGCAGGGCGATACGGAGGTGAACACCAGCTACGACTTTGGCGTCACCGCCGTCGCCGGGACAGGAAAGCTGGGCGACCGGGTGTGGAACGACGTAAACGCCAACGGCGTGCAGGACGCCGGCGAGGCCGGCATCGCCGGCGTGCCGGTGAACCTGTACGCCTGCACCGACGCCTCGCGCCTGAGCTGCGCGGCGGGCGTGAACTTCGCCAAGGTTGCGTCGACGGCGACGAACACCGTGGGGAATTACACCTTCTCTCTCCTCCCGCCGAACTTCTATATCATCCGCTTCGACTCGCTCCCGGCCGGCTACACGCTCGCGCCGGCGAACCAGGGCGGAAACGACGCGCTGGATAGTGACGTCGTGCCGGGGACGAGCTGGCCCACGGGCGTGCTGCAGGTCGTCTCTGGGACCATTGACACCACACAGGACCTGGGCCTGGTGCCGAGCACCGGCGACATCCGGCTGACGCTGACGGGCAGCTCCTCGGTGCTCCTGGGCACAGTCGCGTCCTACACCGTCACAGCCATCGGCGGCACGGCGCCGGCGCAGAACGTCACGCTCAGCATCGCGCTTCCCCCTGGTGTGGCGAGCGTGAGCGCGCCGGGGGCGGCCTCGAGCAGCGCGACCGCGATTACGTGGAACGTGGGCTCGCTCCCCGCCGGGGCGAGGGTGGGCTACACCTTCAGCGTCACGTACAACGCCCTCGGCGCCAAAGCGCTGACCGCGACCATCGCCTCTAGCCCGTCCGACACAAACCTGTCCAACAACACGGCCTCAGCCTCGACGCTCGTCACCAGCCCCAACATCGCCGTCACGCTGACGGCGCCCGCAACGGTTGCGCCGGGCGAGCAGTTCACCTACCTGCTCGCCGTATCCAACCAGACCGCCCAACGCGGCGGGACAGTGCCGGCCACATCACTCGTTCCGGCGCAGGGTGTGACGCTGGTTGTCACGCTACCCGCGGGGGTCGACTATGTGGGCTACAGCGGCGGGAGCGGGGCGCTCAGTGGCAACACTGTGGGCGCCAGCGGCCAGCGAATCCTGACCTGGAGCCTGGGGACGCTGCCCGCTGGGGCGGTGCAGACGATAGACGTGATGGCTCGGGTGCGGACCACCGCGCCCTACCCGGCGAACCTGCCCACGACCGCCAGCGTCAGCAGCAGCCCCACGACGGCGGCGGACGCGACGAGCGACAACAGCGACTCGAAGACGCCCACGGTACGCTACCCCGATCTGGCGGTGACGATCTCGGCGCCCGCGTCGAGAGGTGAGGGGAGCGGTCTGACCTACACCGTCGCCTATCGGAACGAGGGCAGCGAGCAGGCGCTCGGCGCCTCGCTCTCGGTGACGCTGCCCTCAGGGGTAACGCTCGAGGCCGGCGGCGTCTCGAACGGCAGCTATGTCTTGAGCAACGGAGGGCGTACGCTGACCTGGGCGCTCGGGACCCTGAGCGCCGGCGCTACCGGTACGACCATCACCATCCCTACGACGGTGGATGCAGGCGCGTCCGGGTTATCGCCGCTCGTCGCGCAGGCGAGCATCACGAGCCAGACACCCGAGCTGGACCTGACGGACAACAACGCGAGCGCCACGACGACCGTGGTACCCCCGCCTCCACCGCCACCTGTCGCGAACAGCATGGGGATGCAGATCGCGATCCACTCGGACCTCGATCCGCTGAGCAGGGACTCGAACGAGACCAACGCGGTGTACCGCTCGAGCACGGCCGAGATTACCTGGCCCACCGGCGAGGTGCTTGACTTCACGCCCAGGGCGAGCATCACCCTGCCTGCGATGACGGTCGAGGAGGCGCAGTTCTACGAGTACCGCGCCAGGATCAGCGGGTGGGGAGTGCGAGCGTTTGCGGCGGACGGGCGAACGTACGCTGCGAACGGGAGCGGCGAGGATGACCGCGACATGATGGGCCGCAGCGGGTGCCGGCAGGGCTCAGCCGCACGCAGCGGGATTGACGGGTGCGCATACGCCTACATCGGCGGCGAGGATGCGACCAGACCGGTCGACCAGCAGCGGAAACCCACCGAGACGGAGATGGCGAGCCAGGCGCACGTCTACTGGTCGGCGCAGCGCCCGGCCTCAATGCGCGCCGATGTCTATACGTTCCGCGTCCGTGACCTGACGACTACGACGATCGCCGTCCAGGTGCAGGTGGTGGTGGACGTGGTGAGCCGTGAGACAGGCGCCGTGCTCCGCACAGAGACCATGCTGCGCGACCAGGTCTACACGGTGCGCCTGGTCGCGCCGCGCAGCGCGAAGTAGCCGGGGGAACAGCGGCATGCCAGGAATTCGTGTACTGGGCCTACATCTCGTCGAGTGCCAACACCCACCACACGCCCCCGAGATTGCCCACGCCGATCTCGTAGACGGCGTTCGGGTCGTAGGCCGGATCCTGTGGATTCGAGTAGGTGCAGGAGAGGATCAGGTTGCGATGCTCGGCGCTTGCCATCCAGGCATCGACGATGCTCTGCGGGTCGCCGCTCGGCCCGATGTTCTCGCCGACAGAAGTGCTCTCGAAGCCACCGTTCTCCGGGCGAGTGTACCAGCCCAGCGGGCTGTGGCGGTAGCCGCTCCGCTGCATCTCCAGGCTCCAGTTCTGGGCGCCGAGCATCAGGCGCTCGTCGATGACGGCCGCGGGGCAGCCGGCCTTCGCGCGCTCGATGTTGACCAGCCGGACGACCTCGTTGCTGAAGCAGCGCGAGTCGAGCGGGAAGCCCGCGCCATCACGCGCGCAGCTATCAGGGGTGGCGGTTGGAGGCGGAACGGTAACGGTTGGGACAGGGGTCGGGCGCTGGCTGGCCGGCTCGCTCCGAGCAGTGACGAGCGGCAGGTAGCTCATCGGGCTCAGCGTGTCCTGCAGCGACTGGGCAGCGGTGTGGCTGGCGAGCAGCAGCGCAGCGATGAGGGCGAGCAGCAGCCGGAGAGCGGTGTTCATTCGTCGAGGTCTTCTTGTCGGGTCGAAGGCGAATACGTCTGGAGAAAGAGCGCGCTCAGAACGATGTCGATCGCAGAGCGGGAGGGTTCGATGGTTCGCAGAGGCTTGTGCACTGGCCGGCGGCGGGGGCAGTCAATGGTCGAGTTCGTCCTGGTGCTCCCGGTGTTTCTCACCCTCATCTTCGGCGCGATCTGCGTGCTGCAAATCCTGCTGGTGCAGGACACGGTTGCCCAGGCAGCTCGCGCCTCTGCCCACCAGGCGGCGCTCATCGGCGGCGGTGATGGCGCGAGCGGCAGCCTGGCGACAGCGTCCGGCCGGGTAGCCGACGCGGCGCGCAGCGTCATCGACGGCGCTATGGCCACGGATGCGACAAAGGCAACTATCAGCGTTGTCTGCCGCGACCAGGCCGGTGCGGTCGTCAGCCAGTGCCGGCGCTACTACCCCATCACAGTCACGATCCAGTACGCCGACTCGCCGTGGGTCATCATCCCTGGCCTGTTCTCCTCGGTGGAGGCCCGGGTCAGCGCCACCCGCGTTGCTGAGCAGGACCTGCAGTAGGGATTGTACCCGCCGCGCCCGATCCCAGTCTTGTGATCCGGAGACAAAACGTATGCGTTTTCCTCACGCGCCGCACAGATCGCTTCGCCGGCGCGAGCCCGGCCAGGCCCTGCCCCTCGCCGCGATCGTTCTCGTCGCGCTGCTCGCGCTGCTGACGACGGCGATGGAGGTGCAGGAGCGCTTCTATCAGCGGCAGGTGGTCGAGGACGCGCTGCAGCAGGCCACCAGGTCTGCGGCTCAGAGCTTCAGGTACGAGGACTTCGCTGCCAATCGCAGCACGTTCGTCGTCGAGAGTGGCACTGCGACCAGGAGCGGGTGCGCGAGCGCGCCGGCGGGGAGCGCGCGTGCGATCGCGTGCCACGTCTTCCTCGTCAACCTGCGCGCGGCGGCGCGCGGGCTGATCGACACGCCCGAGCAGGTCGCCGAGCAGGTGTCCTGGACGATCTACGCCGGCGGCTCCGCCCAGACATGCACGTTCCCGCATGGGCGTGCGCCGGTCACCTCGAGCGCCCCGATGGTGTGCGCAAGCGTGCGGCCGCGCATGGTCGGCCTCCTGGGCTGGGGCGAGTGGGCGCCGCAGCTCGACGCGGCCGACGTGCTCGACCGATCGCAGTGAGCAGCCTATCAGAGGGTGAACATATGTTCTTCAAGGCGGCGTTCTTGAAATGCCGCTGATACCCCAGTGTTGCTACGTTCTCCTGGCTCTGAAGCCCTACACCGAGACAGAAGGAGTTCTCTCGTATGGCAGTCACCACCTCCGCGCGCACGCTCAGCGAGGCTGCG
>CALJIC010000163.1 GCA_937974195.1 uncultured Roseiflexaceae bacterium
GTCACCCAGTCACCCCGTCACCCAGTCACTTCGGCCCCGCCCCCAGCAGCCGGAGCGCCTCGAGCAGCTGCGGGTCGTCCTCCTCGCTGAAGCGCGTCCAGTCGGTGTCGAGCGGCACGTCCGGCGTCACCCCGACACCCTCGAGGTTGGTGCCGTCCTGCAGGCGGAAGCTCTCCTGCGCCAGCCAGAGCCGCGACCCGTCACGCAGCGTGTGGGCGTAGATCGTCTCGGTGTTCCCCGCCGAGGGCGAGCCGACCACCAGCGCGCCGGCCTCGCGCTGCAGCACCCCCGCCAGCACCTCCGCGTAGGACGCCGTGTCGCCGTCGATCAGCACCACCAGCGGCACGCCGCGCATGTCCGGCCCAGCCGGCGGCTCGATGACCAGCGGCCGGACATAGTGCCGCCCGAAGAACACCCCGACCTGGCCGCGCACGAAGTGGCTCAGCACATCGTTGAGCACCTCGCCCCAGCCGCCGCGGTTCGAGCGCACGTCGAGGATCACGCCGCGCAGCCGTCCGGCCGCGACCAGATCGGTGAGCGCGCCGCTCACCTGCTCGCCCATGTCGTTGGCCCACAGCGTGGGGATCGAGATGTAGCCGACGTCCCCCGGGAAGCGGCGGTAGTACGGCACGATGTGGGTGCGGACCTCCTGGCGCACCACGACCACGTCGCGCAGCTTGTCGCCCGGCCGCACGACGGTGAGCCGCACGGAGCTGCCCGCCTCGCCCTGCAGGTCGCCGTCCGCGGCGACGTACGGCCGGCCGTCGACAGCGATGATCCGGTCGCGCGGCCGCAGCCCGGCGCGGGCGGCCGGGCTCTCGGGGAACACCACCTGGATGAAGGCGCCGTCGGGCTTGGGCTGCACCACCACACCCACGCCCACGCGCGTCTCGCGCCCGCTGGTGCTGATCTCCTCGGCCTGTGCGGCGGCGGGCGGCACGAAGCGCGAGTGGTTGTCCTTCAGCTCGGCGACCAGCTCCACCATCGTGGCGTAGAACTCCTCGCGCGTCTGCGTCCCCTCGATACGCTCGGCGTAGACCTCGCGCAGCTTCGCCCAGTCGACGCCCTGGAAATCGACGTACAGGTACTCGTCGTTGACGGTCTGCCAGACCTCCTCGAAGATCAGGCGGCGCTCCTCGATCGGCAGGTCCGCGACCGGCTGAGGCGTCGGCGGCGCGGAGATCGGGGAGGCGATCGTCAGGGAGGGCGGCACAGTCGCCGTGGGGGACGGCACCTCCGTGGGCAGCGGCGTGGGCTCTGGCGCAAGGGATGGGGTGACGCTGGCGGAGAGCGCGGCGTCCACAGGCGGCGTCGCCGGGCGGCTGCAGGCGGCCAGCGCCACCGTGAGCGCCACGCTGAGACCGGTCAGGTCGGCAGCCAGGCGCCACCTCGTCAGTCGCCGCGGGCTAGTCGCCGGCTTAGCAGGCCCTGTCGAATGCATCATTGCTGCACCAGCTCGAAGGCTGCGGCCATGACCTGGCCGGCGAGCTCTGCACCGGTGACCGATCCCTCGCCGCCCTGCTCCACCATCACCGCCACGGCGAAGCGAGGATTCTCAACCGGCGCGATGGCGATGAACCAGGCGTGCGGCACGGCGCCGGGGCTGTGCTCGGCCGTGCCCGACTTCCCGCCAACCGCGACGCCCGGCACGGCGTCAGCTGCGCGGCCGAAGCCGTACTCGACGCCGGCGCGCATGTTCTTGCGCATCACCGCGGCCACGGAGCCCGGCATGACTCGCCGGATCGCCCGCGGCCCGCGCGCCGTCACCAGGCCGCCCGCGGGGCGGGTCACCCGCTCCACCACGTACGGCTCCATCATCACGCCGTCGTTGGCGATCGCCGCCGCCACCATCGCCATCTGGAGCGGGGTGACCAGCAGCTGCCCCTGCCCGAACCCGGTGTCGGCCTGGGCGGCGCGGCTGTTCAGGAACCCTGGGTCGACGTACAGCAGGCTCGGCAGCGTCAGCAGGTCGTCGAAGCCATCGTAGACCCGCGGCGCATCGCCCGGCCGCATGATATCGAACAGCGCCGCGGTCTCCGCCAGCAGATCCGGGCCCAGGCGCATCGCATACTCGGCGAACGCCGTGTTGCAGGAGTACGCGTACACCCGCTCCAGGTTCGACGGGTTGCCGGTCAGGGTGAACAGATCCGGGACGGAGTTGACCACCGGCGGCGCACCGGGATCGGTCTCGCGCGTGTTCGGGCAGTCGATCTCGTCCGGCCGGCCCACCTCGGGGTGCAGCAGTGTCGCGACCGCGGTCACGGTTTTGAAGGTCGAGCCGGGCGGGTAGCGCCCCTGCGTCGGCCGGTTGAGCAGCGGCTGGCCGGAGCCCTCGCTGTTGAGCTCCCGCCAGTAGCTCTCGATGCGCTGGTTCTCGGCCTGCCGGTCCGCCGTGGGGTCGAACGCGAGGATGCGCGGGTCGAAGCCGGGCTTGCTGACCATGGCCAGCACCGCGCCGGTCTTCGGGTCCAGCACCACCACAGAGCCGATGCGGTTGCCGAGCAGGCGGCCGGCGCGGTCCTGCAGGCGCGCGTCGATCGTCAGCCGGATATCGTCGCCGACCTGCGGACGGCCGAGCAGCTGGTCCTGCAGGCGCGCGAACGTATCGCGCTCGCCGTTCAGGTAGGGGCCGTAGGTCGCCTCGAGGCCCGAGGTGTCGTACCGGTCGCTGAAGAAGCCGATCAGCCCGCTGAACGCCGTGATGTCGAACTGGTCGGCGACCGGGTAGGTGCGCACCGCGTAGCCCCCGTCCGCGATGCGCGTGTCCACCAGCACCACGCCGTTGCGGTCGATCATCTTGCCGCGCTGCACGCGCAGCGCCGCGAGCACGTGGCGCACGTTGCTGGTCGGCTGGCCGGTCTGCTCGTCGATGAAGACGGCGTTGGCGATCTCCTCGGCGCGCACGAACTGCAGGCGCAGCAGCTGGAGCGAGAGCAGCACGAAGCCCAGGCCGACGACCAGGCCCAGGTTCTGGACGCTGCGGGCGACGCCGCGCGGCCGCGCCGGGAGCGAGAGGTGCGCGGCGAGCAGCAGCAGCGGCGCGGCGCCCCAGAGCGCCAGGAGCCAGCGGACATCGTTGTCGATCGGCTGTAGGATGCCGAAGACCAGTAGCGCGCTGGCGGCGACGAGCAGAAGAACGCGAGCGAAGTGGCGCATCGTCAGCTATTCGAGCGGCATCGTGGCGCGCACGGTGACGCCGCCACCCTCGGTCTCGAAGACGTCGAGCCGGCCGCCGCACTCGGCCAGCCGGTAGTGCATCGCCCGGAGCGCGTGCAGCCCCGGTCGCTCGTACGTACCGTCGATCAGGCCGATGCCGTCATCCTGGATCAGCAGGGCGACCGAGGTCGAGTCGTAGTGCAGGGTGATCGCGGCGGAGGCAGCGTGGGCGTGCTGCTGGATGTTCAGCAGCGCCTCCTGCGCCAGCCGGATCAGCAGGTCTCGGTGGACGGGACGGATCGCGCGCACGCGCCCGAGCAGCGTCATGCTGGTGGCGGCGCCGGTGTGCTGGCCGAAGCGCAGCGCCAGCAGATCGAGCGCGGCGGCGAGGTCGATGTCGGGCGAGGGGAGCGCCGCGAAGATCACCCGCCGCAGCTCCTCGACGCTGCGCTCGGCGGTGCGCGTGCGGATCGCCTGTGCCGCCATGACCCGCTCGCCGATCAGCCGCTCCATCCCGCCATCGTCGGGCACCGGCGGGCGGGAGCGCGAGAAGCCGGCGCGAACATCCTGGCCGTAGCGCTCCTCCGGGCCGAACCTCTGGCGCGGGCGAACCGGCCGGCGGCGCGCCGCCCGCTGCCGGACGAGCTCGACGAGCGGGGCGATCAGGCTGCCGGCGACGGGCGGCGCGACCATGCGCAGCACCAGCGCCACCGTCGGCCAGAGCCCGTCGGTCACCTGGGTCGAGGCGGGCGTGCCGGCGGCCCAGAGCGCCGCCTGCTCGACGGCCACGAACGTCAGCCCGGCCATCACGCCGCCCCGCCAGCCGAACAGCAGCGCCGGGAGCACCAGGCCGCCGTAGGCGCACGCGAGGAGCGGGCTGTTCCACCCGCCGCTCTGCACGATCACGCCGACGCCGAACACCACGTCCACGATCAGGGCCAGCGGGTTGCGCCGGGCGATGCGGACATAGCGCTGGGCGTAGAGCGTCGTCGGGACATTGAGGGCGGCGAGAGCAAGCATGATCCAGCCGACATGGGTGAACATGCGGCCGTCGACCAGCAACCAGATAGCCGTCAGGCCCCAAGCGAGCCAGCGGTAGGAGAAGAAGATCACATGATCTGCCAGCCACGCGGGTGGGTTGGGCCGTTTCCCGCTCAAACAACACCTCGGCTCGATAGGCGCCTGGCGCATCCTGCTGGACGGTGAGGAATTCGAAAGCAATGAATAGTGTAGCAGAAAGCGCGCCGGACGGCAAGGAAATGTGAGGCGCGAGTCGGCGCGCTCGCCGGGGTGGCGCACAGCGCGAAATACCGCTTCGTGATGCGGCGGAGCCCTTCGCCGCAGGCGCTCTAGGGCGTTGGGGTTGGCTCCTCAGTCTCCTCGGGCTCCGGGGACCCGGCCGGGGTTGGGGTCGGCGTCGCCTCGGCCGCAGTTGGAGTCGGCGTCGCTTCGGCTGCGGTTGGAGTCGGCGTGGGCGTGTCCGGGGCGGGCGCCGGCGTGGTCGTCTCCGGCAGCTCGGGGGCGGGCGGCGTAGCGGGCGTGCCGCCGAGGTCGATCGCGGCATCCTCGGCGATGTCGCTCAGGCGCTGGAGGAAGCGCTCGATCCTGGCCGAGCGCCGCTCCAGCTCGGCGAGCAGCGCCGCCCGGCCGGCCTCGGCCGTCGCGAACGTCAGCACCTGGTCGCGGCTCAGGCGCGCCTCGGCGACCATCGTTGCGCTCTGCGCGGCCCCGGTCTCAACCTGGTCCTCGAGCTGCGCCCGCAGCTCGCTGAGCGCCTCAAGCTCCGCGCGCAGCTCCCCGATCGTCTCCGCCTCGTCGTCCACCCGGCGGGCCAGCTGGGCCACCCGCGTCTCGACCGCCAGCTGCTGGGCCTCGACCGTGGCGACCCGCGCCTGCGCCGTGGCTGCTTCGGCGGGCGTGCGCACGGTGTAGCCAAGCGCGAGCAGCCCGGCGGCGGTGGCCGTCAGCGCGATGAAGGTGGTGATGATGATCACCAGCAGGGCGGCCAGCAG
The DNA here is from genome assembly GCA_937974195.1 of uncultured Roseiflexaceae bacterium. Lineage (GTDB taxonomy): Bacteria > Chloroflexota > Chloroflexia > Chloroflexales > Roseiflexaceae > CALJIC01. The sequence goes on from CALJIC010000163.1 coordinate 5,169, forward strand.
CCGGGCGAAGAAGCCGCCGCGCCGCCGGGGCGGGGGCGCAGGCGGCGGCGTGACCGTCGGCGGCTGATTGGTTTGCGACGGTGCGGATTCGCTCATCTTCTGCCTTGGGGCCAACGACCGGCGCGCGGGCGCTCCCCAAGCCGCAACATGCTTCCAGAATTGAGTCCTACGGCGCCGCGACCCCCAGCGACGTCTCACCGCCGCGGTTGGTCTCGGACGACGGCGGGCCCTGGTAGATCGAGCGCTCGGCGACGATCGGCTGCGTCGAGCGGACGGTGGCCGAGATCGCCTGCTGGTTCGGGTAGAGCTCGTGGACCGCCATCGTGTAGCGCGATCCGCCGGCCATCACCACCGACTGCGTCGCCCTGGTCCCGTTGTCCAGCACGAAGTCCACCGTGACGCGCGCCTGGCTGTTCCTGTTCGGGTTGCTCAGCAGCAGGTACTCCTGGAACTCTCCGCTCGTGCGGCCGTCGGCGAAGCGCCAGGTGTAGGCCGGGGCCACGGCGCCGGCGTTGGCCGTGCCGGCCGCGTTGTCGCGCCAGTAGAGCGCCCGCTCCGCCGCCACCGGCCGGTCGGCCTCGACCGTGGTCGCCACGCCCAGCTCGGGGACGACCTCGTTGACATCGATCGCCAGCCGGGTCGTCGGCGGAATGGCGTAGCGCCTGGTGAGCGACGTGCCGTCCTGCGTGAGGAAGGTCACCGCCACATTCGCGTTCTGCGCGTTGGGGTTCAGCACCAGGATCGACATGCGGAACGGCGGCTGGGTCGTACCCTCGGCGAAGTACCAGCGCCGCGAGAGCTGCGAGACGCCCGGCGCGGTGTGGACCCCGCCGGAGTTCTCGGTGCTGCCGGGGCCGAAGATCATCGTGCGCTCGGCGACGATCGGCTGGGTGGCGATCACCCGCGTGCCGAACCCGGCGTTCGGCAGCCGGTCGCCGACCACCACGACTCGCCGGGTGAAGGGCGGGATGCGGACCGTGTCGCTGGCCGTCGTGCCGTTGTCGCGCATGTAGGTGATCGAGGCGCTCACCTCCTGGCTCTGCGGGTTGAAGAGCAGCAGGAAGGTGCGGTTGGTCTCCTCGGTCGAGCCCTCGGCGAAGTACCAGACCCGCGAGGGCTGGCTGACGCCCGCGTTGGCGGTCATGTCGTTGCCGAAGGTCATGAAGCGCTCGGCGACGACCGGCGCGTTGGCCTCGATGATCGACGGCACATCGGTGGTGTCGCTGAACACATTGTTGATCACCAGGTCCACGCGGCCGCCGCCGCTCACCGTCGCCTCGCGCACCACCGCGGGGCCGGGCTGGCGCAGCAGGATGAAGCGCACGTTGGCCGGGTCCGCGCCGGGGTTCAGCACCGCCAGGCGCTGGGCGAAGTCGAAGACGTTCCCCTCGGCGAAGTACCAGCGCGAGCGCACGGTGGTCTGGTCGACGCGCCGGCGCAGCTCCGGCATCAGCTCGCGCAGCTGCGACGACGGGTCGGCCGAGTCGGGCACCAGATCGGAGTGGGCGGCGATGTTCGGGACGACCACGCTGGTCCCGCTGAGCGTCGCGCTGTGCTGCCCGAGCGGCGCGATGTCGTAGGCCTGGCCGAGCCACGCCAGCAGCCCCTGGAGCGCGGCGAGCTGCGCCGCGGGCGGGGCGCTCGCGCCGATGAGTGCCACGTGGATCACCGGGTCTCCGCCGGAGAGGCGCGGGACGGCGGCGTTGGGCCCGCCGACGCGGCCCTCGAAGACCGTGCCCTCGCGGTCGACGATGAAGTGGTAGGGGATGTCCTCCCAGCCGAGCACCTGCGTCTGGTAGGCGGCCAGGGCGCGCAGGTAGGGCAGCGGGGCCTCGAGCGTATCGTCGCCGATCTGGTGCAGCACGATCCCGCGCGGCGTCTGGCGCGCCGGCTTGAGCGCCGACGGGAGATTCCCGCCCCAGCTCAGCCGGGGGATGATCTCCGGCGGCGGGGTGAGCGTCGCGGGGCCGAAGGGCGCCGGGACACGCTCCAGGCCCGCGGCGCGCTCGGGGCCGCCGGCGGCGATATAGCTGAGCCTGATGTCGCTCAGCAGCGGCGAAGCGTTGCGCGCCGTCGCCTCGAAGATCGCGCGGAGCTGGAGGAAGGAGGTGCCGGCGGGCAGCGGGAGGGCCGCCTCCAGCGCCTGCGTCTCGCCGTCGTCCTGCGGGCGCGCGTCGCCGCCGGCAAGCGGGCGCCACTCGCCCAGGTCGGTGGCGCTCGGGCCACCCCGGATCTCGAGCGTCAGGCTGGTCCCCGGCGGCACATCGGCGCGCCAGAGCGCGCCCACCGCGTTCAGCCCGAAGGTGGCGCTGATCACCTCGGACTCGAACACCCCGCTGGACGCGCCGTCCGCCAGCCGCAGCTCCCCGTCGGCGTTGTTGATGATCTGCAGCCCTTCGCTGCGTGCGCTGCGCTGCCACTCGGCCACCGTGCTGAAGATGACCGAGCCGACCTGCACCTGCGGGGCGGAGGTCGGCACCGTCGAGGCGGCCGGGTCCGACGTGGGGGTCGGCGTCGGCGCTTCCTGCGCGGCAGCCGGCAGGCCGAAGAGGAGAGCGATCGCCGGGACAAGCAGCAGCGCGCGTCGCATAGCAGCTCCTAACGTTCCAGAGAGGTACGCCGCGATCGTCTGCGCTGGCGAGCTCGCCGCCGGCGCAGACGACCACCGCTCCTCCCTGCCGGTGAGGGATGTGCTCTACTCAGGCTTCAGGGCCGACTCGTTGTAGTCGTTGGCTGAGTCATAGAGGATCCAGCCGCCGCGCCCGTCGTGGTCCTCGACGGCCTGGATCTGCGCGCGAACCTCGGCCGGGCCATACTCCACCAGGAGATGGTCCGGCACCCAGACCAGGGTGAACTCCTGCAGCCACGGCCGCACCAGCGCCCGCTTGCCGGCCACCTGCTCGGCCCCGGCCTTCATCGACTCGGCGATCACCTCGTAGGGGTGCTCGGCCGGGTTATCGAACCCGAACTCGCCGGGCACGAAGTGTGAGGGGTAGACCATCGGCATGACGTAGTCGGTGTACTCCGCCATGAGGCTCAGGTCCTGCCCGATCAGCGCCGAGGGGCGGAACGCGGTGTAGCCGAACACATCGACCGAGAAGAAGGCGCCGGCGCCGTTGATCGCCCGGTGCGAGCGCTTGAGCACCTCGACGATGTTGGCGAACTTCTCCTCCGCCGTCCCCTCGCGCGAGAGCTGCAGCCGGTCCTTGTCGTCGGCGGCGAACTCGAGCGACGGGAAGCGGATGTAGTCGTAGTTGATCTCGTCGAAGCCCATCAGCGCTGCCTCGACCGAGAGCTGGATGTTGTAGTCCCAGACGTTCTGGTTCCAGGGGTCGAGCCAGGCGTAGCGAATGTTCGGCGCCGGGTAGTCGGCGAACACGCCGCCGGTGATGCGGTCCTTCGCCGCCCACTCCGGCTTGGCATCCGCCAGGACGTTGTCGTGGCTGAAGATGTGGACCCGCGCGATGGTGTAGATGCCGCGCCGCTTGGCCTCCTCGAGGATGCGCGGCAGGTCCATGTTCGGCCGGCTGGTGCCCAGCTCCTTGACGATCGGCACCTGCGAGTCGTAGTAGATCAGCCCCAGGTCGTCGCGCAGGTCGCTCTTGAGGTCGATCACGATCGCGTTCAGCTCGGTGCGGTCGATCGCGTCGAAGTACTCCATCAGCAGGTCCCAGTTCGAGGCGACCGCGGCGGTCACGTACAGGGCCTTGGCGGCGAACGGCTCGAGCTCGATCCGCTCCGGCACGCTGCCGGGCTTCAGCTCGATCACCGTCTTGCGGTAGCCGGGCGCCAGCACCTGGACGAAGCCCTGCTCGGGGATGCCGTCCAGCGTGAAGCTGCCGTCGGCGCTGTTGTCCACCCGCACGTACGCGACGTCGCTGCTGGTGAGGTTGGTGGTCGCGATCACGGTCGCGTTGGGGACCGGCTCGCCGGTGGTCGCATCGACGAGCGTGCCCTTGAGGACATCCGGCCGTAGCACGGCGTCGAGCGTGGTGACGCGCTCGACCGGCTGAGTCAGCTCGGCGTAGCCCTCGGCGTCCACGGTGACGGTGGCCTGCTCGGGCACGCCCACCAGCCGGTAGCGGCCCTCGGCGTCGGTCTCGGCGCTCGCCTCGCCGGCCCTGACGGTGGCGCCGGCCACCGGCGCGCCGCTGAAGCGGTCGGTGACCTGGCCGGTGAGGACGTTGGGCCGGATGGCGGCGTCGAAGGTGGTGGTGCGCGCGAGGCTCTCGCTGAGCGGCTCGTAGTCCTCCTTGGTGATCTCGACGACGAAGCTCTCGGGCAGCCCGGCGAGCGAGAAGCTGCCATCGGCGGCGGTGGTCGCGCTGATCGCGTCGGTGACCTTCACCAGCGCCCCGTCGACCGGCTCGCCGGTGTAGGCGTCGGTGATCACGCCGCTCAGGGTGTTCGGCCGGATGGCGATCGTATCGAGGGAGACCGCCGGCGGCTGCGGCCGCTCGAGCTGCGGCTTGGTCGCCAGGTCGATCGTGACCGGCTCATAGCCGCTGGCGCTGACCGTCAGCTGATCCTTTATGCTCCAGCGGGGGATCTGGTAGTTCCCGGCGGCGTCAGTCGTCAGCGTGTTCGAGCCGAGGGTTATCTGCGCCGCCCCGACCGGCTGGCCGGTGTAGGCGTCGGTAATCGTTCCGGTGATGGGGACTTGCGGCCCGGCGCAGGCGACCAGCAGCGCCGCGAAGGCCAGTGCTGCAACGGCACGCCGGGCGCCGCGGATTCGAGCGACGATCTGCATGGGCTCGTGTTCTCTTGATGCCGGTATTTGCGCTCCGGCTCGAATGGGCCTATGATAAAGGCTTGACAAGGGGTTGTCAAGCAGCGCACGCGCTGCGCGGCTGAGCACGCCGGGTGTAATACTATTCGCGGAGGGCAGGACGATGGAGCAGACGATCTCGCCGGCGGCGATCCCCTCCAGCCCAGGGGCGCCGCCGCCCTCATACTGGCACGTGACCGCCGGCGCGGAGCCGCTCGCCGCGGACGATCTGCCGCAGTCGGCGGACGTGGTGGTTGTGGGCGCAGGGCTGCTGGGCGCGTGCACGGCCTACTGGCTGGCGCGGCGCGGCGCGCGCGTGATCGTGGTGGAGCGCGAGGCCCCGGGCGCTGGCGCGACCGGGCGCAACGGCGGCTTCCTGACCTCCGGGACGGCCGAGTCCTACCCGGACGCCATCGCGCGGCTCGGGCACGCCACGGCGAAGGCGATCTGGGACCTGACGATCGAGAACCGGGCCTTGGCGCGCCAGGTGCTCGCCGAGGAGCAGATCGCGTGCGACTACCGCGAGCCGGGGCACCTGTCCCTGGCGCTCGGCACGGAGCAGATGGAGGCGGTGCGGCGCGCGGTCGCGGCGCTCAAGGCCGACGGCTTCGCGGCCGAGGCGCTCGACCGGGCGCAGGTGCAAGAGTTGATCGCCACGCCGCTCGGCGAGGAGGTGAGCGGCGGGCTGTTCGGGCCGGAGAGCGGGCTGCTGCACTCGGCGCGCTTCGTCCGCGGGGTCATGGCCGCGGCGCAGCGCCGCGGGGCGCGGCTGTGCATCGCCGAGGTGCGCGGCGTGGCGCAGGACGGCGACGGCGTGGCGCTGGAGACCAGCGCGGGCCGCGTGCGCGCCGGGTCCGCCGTGCTGGCGCTGAACGCCTGGACCAGCCGCGTCGCCCCGGCGCTCGCGGGAATCATCCGCCCGGTGCGCGGCCAGGTGCTGGCGTACGCGCCGCCGCAGGCCGCCGCACGGCCGATCTTCCGCCTGGGCATGGGCGCCGAGCTGACGGCGACCGGCGAGTACTGGCACGAGACGCCGCAGGGCGAGATCGTGCTCGGCGGCTGCCGCACGGCGGCGGCCTCGCGCGACGAGGGAGTGTGGGAGCAGGTGCCGACTGAGGAGGTGCAGCGGGCGCTCGAGGGTGTCTTCCCGCGGCTCTTTCCGCAGCTCGGCGGGCTGCGGGTGATCCAGCGCTGGGCGGGCCTGATGGCCTTCACGCCGGACTACCTGCCGGTCGCCGACCAGCTGCCCGGCGTACGCGGCGCGTGGGTCGTCGGCGGGTTCTGCGGGCACGGCATGCCGTTCGGGATGGTGCTGGGACGGCTGCTGGCGCAGGCGGCGACCGAGGGCGCGCGGCCGGAGGCGCTGGCGCCGCTGAGCCTGCAGCGGCCGACCCTCAGCAGCCGGTGAGCGGCCGCGAGCGCTTCAGAGCGAGGGACAGCGAGAAAGACACCGCGCGCTAAAAAGATCTCGCCGAAAGACTTGACAGCCGCCGATGGTTTGGTATAATACCGGGCGCGTCGCCGGAGTGGCGGAATGGCAGACGCGGCGGTCTCAAAAACCGCTGGAGGTGACTCCGTGTGGGTTCGACTCCCACCTTCGGCACCAGCCACTCCACAGTGCGGATAGTCGGGGCGTGGCTCAGCCTGGTAGAGCGCAGCGTTCGGGTCGCTGAGGTCGGTGGTTCAAATCCACTCGCCCCGACCAAACCCAGAAGACCCGCCGGCCCAATGGGCCGGCGGGTCCTCGTTTCAGCTTGACAGGCGGATTGGCGAGTGTTAGAATCTGCCAGTGTCGAGGACGGCCCTGTAGCTCAATTGGATAGAGCGTCAGCCTCCGGAGCTGAAGGCTACTGGTTCGAGCCCAGTCAGGGTCACCACACACAACAGCCCCGCCGCGGGCAACACGAGCGGATCGAACGGCGCCGGCTTGATGGCTTCCACAGCCACCTCGCCGGCGCCGATCATTTCTCCCACACAGCCGCTCGGTGAGCAGCGCCTGAGCCGACACCCACCGCAGCACACCAGCGATAGGCTAGTCGCTCTCGCACCCGATCCCGTCGTTGTCCGAGTCGAAGTTGTGCGGGTCGTCGCCGATGACGAGGAAGCGCCGGTACGGGATGTCGCCGCAGTTGAGATCGGGCGGCGGCGGCGGGATGCACACGGTCGGGTAGGACGGGTGGCACTGCGCCGGGTCCCGCGTGGCCGTCGGCGGCACCGTCGTTGAGGTCGGCGGCACCGTCGT
>CALJIC010000164.1 GCA_937974195.1 uncultured Roseiflexaceae bacterium
CCCTGTGAGTGGGGAGGTGTGGGGGCTGCAGGTGGCCGTGCTGAGCCGCTCTGCGGCGACTTCGTCGCCGCAGAGCGGCCCGGTTCTTTACTGCCGCTGCTGCCGGAGCAGGTCGCGGATCTCCGTCAGCAGCACCTCTTCCTTGGTCGGCTCCGGCGGCTCGCCCGTCTCGGTCTGCCGCCGCATGCGCTCCATGAGGCGGTTCATGGGGGCGACGATGACGAAGTAGACGACGATGGCGATGATCAGGAAGGAGAGGAGCGCGTTCAGGAAGTTGCCGATCCGGATCGGCCCGAGCATGATGGCCGAGAAATCCGGCTGGCCGCCGAGCGCGCCGATGATCGGCGTGAACACATCTTCGACCAGCGACGTGACCACCGCGCCGAACGCGGCGCCCATGATCACGGCTACCGCAAGGTCCACGACGTTGCCACGCATCAGGAAGTCCCGGAATCCTTTGAGCATGCTGTCCTCCTCGCTACAGAGATCGTATCCCAGCACACTGTGGCGCGAGCTGAGGCGGTGTCACAGCTTCGGCCGGCAGGTGTGCGAAGGAGCTCATCGGGTAGCTTGTGGCGCCCGGCGCTCGGCCGGCACCAGCAAAGGGCGTTCCAGCCCGCACTACGTGGTGTGCGCGGAGGTGTGCTGCGATGACGCGCGGGGTCGCGTTCCCTTATTGCTTGGTAGGGACGGCGCTCCGTCGCTGGAGAGTATAGCACAGGTCTCCGATCTGGCTCTTCGGGCTGCGGCGCCCGCCGCCGCCGTCGTGACGGGCGGCTTGTCATCGAAAGAAGTTCTCGCTACAATAAACAGCACACAGCGCTCAATTCAGAAGGGCTCAGGGCCATGGGACCGACGATCCTCGTCGTTGAGGACGAAGAGCCGATCATGAACCTCGTTGTCGCCTACCTGCGCAGCGAGGGCTTCAGCGTGCTCACGGCCGGCGATGGCAACACTGCGCTGGCGCAGGCGCGCGCCGCTCGGCCTGACCTCGTGATCCTCGACCTGCTGCTGCCCGGGATGGACGGCCTGGAGGTCTGCCGCCGGCTGCAGCAGGAGGGCGGACCCTACGTGCTGATGCTCACCGCGCGGGCCGAGGAGATGGACAAGGTGGTGGGCCTCTCGGTGGGCGCGGACGACTACCTGACCAAGCCGTTCAGCCCGCGCGAGCTCGTGGCGCGGGTCAAGGCCATCCTGCGCCGCAGCCGCCACGGCGCGCAGATTGAGGTGGCGCGGCTGGTGTTCGAGAACCTGTCGATCGATATCACCCGCCGCGAGGTGCAGCGGAACGGCGCGCCGGTCTCGCTGACCGCCCGCGAGTTCGATCTGCTCTACACCCTGGCGGCGATGCCCGGCCGGGTGTTCACCCGCGAGCAGCTGCTCGACCGGGTGTGGGGCCGCGACTTCGACGGCGTCGACCGGGTGGTCGATGTGCACATCAGCCTGCTGCGGCGCAAGCTGGAGGACGACCCAGGCGAGCCGGTGCTGATCCAGACCGTGCGCGGCGTCGGGTACAAGTTCGCCGGGCGGCCCCAGTGAACGGCAGATCATAGATCTCAGAGCGAAGCTGTGCCGGGGCGCTGCGGCGCCCGCCGCTCCCTCACACCGCGGTTGTGCTGCCAGCCCCGCTTCCTGGGAGGCCTGAAGGGCGCACGACCTCCACGGGCGCCTTTCCGCCGGGGATGGAGCGGGCCACCGCGTCACTCCTGCTTCGAGAAGGCGATTGTCCGACGAGATGGCGCTGAGGCGCCATCGGCGCAATCCACCAGCCGCAATCTGCGACCCGCACACCTATGAGATGGTCTCGGCAGCTCCGCTGGAAGCTCTTCGCCTCGCACGCAGTGATCATCGTCACCGCCGTGGCGGTGCTGCTCGCCACCGCCCAGATCCTCGTGCGCAGCAGCATCGTGGACCGCTCGCCGCTCACCGTGATGCTCGAGTCGCCGCCCGAGCCGGAGGTGCTGACGGGCGCGACGAGCGACGCGGTCCAGGAGCGGTTCGAGACGATCCTCGAGCAGGCGCTGCTGGTGGCCAGCTTCGGGGCGCTGGTCGCGGCGGTGGTGGTGAGCCTGTTCATCTCGCGGCGGATCGTCGAGCCGCTGCAGAACCTGACGGCCGTCAGCCGGCGGCTGGCGCAGGGCTACTACCGCGAGCGCACCCAGATCCGCTCCGACGACGAGCTGGCCGAGCTGAGCCAGAGCATCAACCAGCTGGCTGAGGCGCTGGACCGGACCGAGCAGCGGCGCCTGGCGCTGATCGCCGATGTGGCCCACGAGCTACGCACGCCGCTGACAACGATCGAGGGGTACATGGAGGGCCTGCTCGACGGCGTGGTGGCGCCGGACGAGCAGACCTTCACCCTGGTGCGCCACGAGGCGGCGCGGCTGCGGCGCCTCACCGAGGAGCTGGCGCTGCTCTCGCGCGCTGAGGCCGGCGAGCTGCGCAACCACCCGCGCCCGTGCTCGTCCGCGGCGCTGCTGCACGAGCTGATCGCCCGCTTCCAGCCGCAGTTCAACGCCTGCGAGGTGGACCTGCGGCTCGAGCTGCCGCCAGACCCCCCGCAGATCTACGCCGACCCGGATCGGATCGCGCAGGTGATCATCAACCTGCTGGCGAACGCGCTGCGCTACACCCCGGCCGGCGGCAGCGTCACCGTGTCGCTCGTGCCATACGAGGACTACGTGCGCCTGACGGTGCGCGACACCGGCATCGGCATCGCCCCCGAGCACCTGCCGCTGATCTTCGAGCGCTTCTACCGGGTGGACAAGTCGCGCGCGCGGGCCAGCGGCGGCACGGGGATCGGCCTCACCATCGCGCGGCACCTGGTGTACGCCAACGGCGGCGAGATCTGGGCCGAGAGCGAGGGGCTGGGCAAGGGCGCCGCGTTTCACCTGACGCTGCCGATCGACCGGCCGATGGGGCCGGTGCAGATCGTTGAGATGTGACGGGGTGGGTGGGTGGCAAGGTGACAGGCTGACAGGGTGACCGGGGGTTCGAGATGGTGTGTGGAGCGGCACGGGTTCCCGGCGTCACCGCGTCACCGCGTCACCGCGTCACCGGTGTCACCCCGTCACACTGAAAGGCGACACATAGGTGGGAGGATTCGCCCTCAGCTGGGAAGGGATGCTGGCGGCGCTGCTGCTGTGGATCGCGGCGGTGGCGCTCGCGATCGTGGTGCTGACCCTGCTGTTCCCGCGGCTGCAGCGGCGCGACCCCGGCGAGGGCGAGCGCGGCCCGCTGCCGCCGGTCCCGGCCGGGGCGCCGGAGCTGCCGCTGAGGCGGCAGACCCAGCAGCCGCTGCTGATCGTCGAGACGCGCGAGGTGGCGCACATGCCGGCGGAGCGCCGCGCGCGCTACTGGCGCGGCAACCTGCGGCTGATCGGCGGCCTGCTGGTGATCTGGTTCGCGTGCTCCTACGTGCCGGCGATCCTCGCGCCCTGGCTCAACCGCATCGAGATCCTCGGCGGGTTCCCGCTCGGCTACTACATGGGCGCCCAGGGCGCGCCGCTGGTCTTCCTGGCGCTCACCGCCATCTACACCTGGGTGATGACCCGGCGGGACCTGCAGTACGGCGCGCGCGCCGAGGGGTCGGGCGAGCAGAAGAGCTTCCTGCCGCGCTACGGCGGGATCGCGCTGGCGCTGCTCGTGGCCGCGCTGGGGGTGGTGCTGCTCGAGGTGCTGTTCCCGCTCTCGGCCACCGAGCAGGGCTGGATTCTGATCGGCCTGACGATCGTCGCCTACGGCGTGATCGGCGTGCGCAACCGCACCACTAGCCTGGACGAGTACTACGTGGCCGGGCGGCGCGTTCCGGCGCTCTTCAACGGCCTGGCGGTCTCGGCGGACTGGATGAGCGCGGCGACGTTCATCTCGCTCGCCGGGACCCTGTGGCTGCTGGGGTACGAGGGGCTGGCCTATATCATCGGCTGGACGGGCGGCTACGTGCTGCTGGCGCTGTTTCTGGCGCCCTACATCCGCAAGTTCGGCCAGTACACCGTGCCGGACTTCATCGGCGCGCGCTACGGCGGCACGTTCGCGCGGCTCACCGCCGCGGTGATGGCGATCCTCGTCTCGTTCACCTACCTCACCGCCCAGGTCTCCGGCGTCGGGATCATCATGGGGCGCTTCCTCGGCGTGCGCTACATCCTCGGCGTGGCGATCGGGCTCGGGGCGGTGCTGTTCTGCTCCTACCTGGGCGGCATGAAGGCGGTGACCTGGACGCAGGTCCTGCAGGGGGCGCTCATCCTGCTCACCTACCTGGTGCCGGTGACCTACCTGGCGCTGCGGGTCACCGGCGTGCCCTTCCCGCAGCTGATGTACGGCGCGGCGTTCGAGCCGATCGCGCGGCTCGAGGAGCTCCAGGGCATCGAGCGCGCCTACGCCGAGCCGTTCAACGACTGGAGCGTGTGGAACTTCCTGGCGCTGATCACATGCCTCATGGTCGGCACCGCCGGCCTGCCGCACATCCTGATCCGCTTCTACACCGCGCCGTCGGTCGTGCAGGCGCGGCGGAGCGTGAGCTGGGGGCTGCTGTTCATCATCCTGATCTACCTGGCCATCCCGGCCTACGCCGCCTTCTCGCGCTGGGAGATCCTGCAGCACGTGGTCGGCCAGCCGGTGCGCGCCCTGCCGCAGTGGGCGGTGAACTGGGGCAATGTGGGCCTGCTTCACATCACCGACCTGACCACCCTGAGCGGGCAGCCGGCGGACGCTCTGCCGGCGTGGGCGCAGGCGCTGGTGAGCCGCGGCGAGCTGACGGTCGTCGATAGCAACGGCGACGGGGTGGTGCAGCCGGGCGAGCTGCACGGGCCGGCGGTGACGGCCGACGCCACCGACGGCGTGCTGCAGTACCACGAGCTGCAGATCAGCCCCGACCTGATCGTCCCCTCGACGCCGGAGATCGTCGGGCTGCCCGACACCGTCGCGGCGCTGGTGGCGGTCGGCGGGCTGGCGGCGGCGCTGTCGACGGCCGACGGCCTGCTGATGGTGATCACCTCGGCGGTGGCCCACGACATCTACTTCCGGGTGCTGAACCGCAGCGCGGACACGCGCACGCGGCTGGCGGTGGGCCGGCTGGCGCTGCTGTGCGCCGCGACGCTGGCCGGGCTGACGGCGCTGCGGCAGCTCGGGATCATCGTCGAACTGGTGGCCTGGGCGTTCTCGCTGGCCGCCGCGACGATCTTCCCGGCGCTGGCGCTCGGGATCTTCTGGCGGCGCGCCAACCAGGCCGGCGCGGTGGCCGGCATGCTGTGCGGCCTGGTGGTGACGGTCGCCTACATCATCGCGAACCGGCTCAACCCGGAGTTCAACCTGCTGGGGATCAGCAGCCCGGCGGCCGGCATCTTCGGCCTGCCGGTGAACTTCCTGGTGGCGATCGTCGTGAGCCGCCTCACGCCGCCCCCGCCCTCCGAGACCCAGATCATCGTCGATGCGCTGCGGCGGCCGTAGCGCCGCCCCCTGCCCCTCTGCTATCTCTTGCCGCGATCACACAGATCGGCTACACTGCGATGCGGGTGCCGACTGTGCGGGGAGAGCGTGCCGCCTATGGAGTTTCTCGAGCGACCGGTGTGGGGCGAGGGGGTTGTGTTCCCGCCCGCCGCCCAGGACCGCCCGCTGCCGGAGCGGGTGGACGCAGCAGTGATCGGCGGAGGCATCACCGGTCTCTCAGCGGCGCTGGCGCTGGCCCGCCGCGGCGTGAGCGTCGCGGTGCTCGAGGCGCGGCACTTCGGCTGGGGCGCGGCGGCGCGCAACGGCGGCATGGTGCTCAGCGGGCTGAAGCTGGGCGCCGGCGAGCTGCTGGCGAAGTACGGCCGCGAGCGCGCCAGGCGCATGTTCGCCGCCTCGCTGGCCGCGATCGACACGGTCGAGCGCCTGGTGGCCGAGGAGGCGATCGACTGCGACTTCGCGCGCTGCGGCCACGTGGTGCTGGCGAGCAAGCCGGCGCACGCGGAGGGGCTGGCGCGCGAGGCCGAGACGCTGGCGCGCGAGTTCGGCCACGTCACCCGCGTCGTGCCGCGCGCCGAGCTGCGGGACGAGATCGGCTCGGACGCCTACTACGGCGGCCTGGTGGACGAGGCGAGCGGCGGGCTGAACCCGGCGCGCTATGTCGCCGGGCTCGCGTACGCCGCCGAGCGCGCGGGTGCCCAGCTCATCGGCGGCACGCCCGTGCAGCAGATCGAGCGGGACGGCGCCTCGTTCCGGCTGCACACCGGGCGGGGCGCCGTCCGCGCGGAGGCGGTGCTCGCCGCCACCGCCGGGTACACCGGCGCCGCCACCCCGGCCCTGCGCCGGCGGGTGGTGCCGGTCGGGTCCTATATCATCGCCACCGAGCCGCTGCCGGACGCGCTGGCCCGCGAGCTCAGCCCGCGCGGCCGCATGCTGTTCGACACGAAACACTTCCTGCACTATTTTCGTCTCACCCCCGACCAGCGTCTGCTGTTCGGGGGGCGGGCCGGCTTCGTGCCCGAGACCCCGGCGTCGGTGCGCGAGAGCGCTGCGATCCTGCGCCGCGATATGCTGGCCGTCTTCCCGCAGCTGCGCGACGTGCGCATCGCGTACGCGTGGGGCGGTACGCTGGACTTTACATTCGACATGATGCCGCACGCCGGCGTCCTGGACGGTGTACACTATGCGCTTGGCTACGCCGGGCACGGTGTGGCGCTCGCGACCTATCTGGGGACGTGTGTGGGCGCGCAGATGGCGGGCGCGGCGTGCGAGCACGCGTTCGACGGGCTGCCGCTGCCGGAAGCGCCGCTCGGGCTGTACCGCGGGGACCCGTGGTTCCTGCCGCTGGCCGGGGCCTGGTATCGGCTGCTGGACTGGGTAAGCTAGGCGACAATGCAGAGCAATATGACAGAATCAACTCGCCGCTTCCCCTGGAGCACAGTGATCGGCATCCTGCTCCTGGGCGCGCTCGGCCTCCTGCTCTACCTCAATCGCCACGAGGTGGAGGAGGCGGTGCGGCTGCTTCGTGAGGCGCGCCCGATCTGGGTTGCCGTGGCCCTGGCCTGCATCGCGGCAGGATTCCTGTGCGCCGGGCAGATCTACGGCCGCGTGCTCGCGGCGCTCGGGCACAACGCCAGCATCGGTTGGCTCACCGCCGCGGCGATGGTCACCATTCTGATCAACCAGGCCGTGCCCGCCGGCAGCGTCGCAGCCTACGCCTTCCTGGTCGCCAGCCTGCGGCGGCGCGGCTTCCCGGTCGGCAGCGTGGCGATGGTGGCCGGGCTGGAGCTGATCAGCTGGAACACGGCCGTGATCGTCGCCTTCACCTACGGCCTGCTCTACCTGCTGATCACCACCGGCCTGAGCGGCGCGGCGATCAGCTACACGGCGGTGGCGGTGGCGCTGGGCGTGCTGGCGACGGTGATATACATCGTCAGCCGGCCGGACGACACGTTCCACGACTGGGGCCACAACGTGAAGCTGGCGGTCGACCGGCTGTTCGGCCAGGTGTGGACCAGCGTGCAGGTGCGGCAGGTGGTGGACGAGATCCTCGCCAGCCGGCGCATGATCCTCGAGCAGCCGCGGCGGATGCTGGTGCTGGTGGCACTGCAGCTCACTGTGTTCACCTTTCACAGCCTGGCGCTCGACTCGATCCTGCGCGCGCTGGGGGAGCCGGCGCCGGTGCTGTCGGTGATGGGGGCCTACGGGCTGGCGCTGATCGTGAGCGTGTTCACGCTGCTGCCGGGCGGCGGCGGCACGGTCGAGGCGGCCCTCACGGTGGCGCTGGTGGCGCAGAACATCCCGCTCCAGGTGGCGTTGGGCGGCGCGCTGCTCTTCCGCCTGCTGAGCTTCTGGTGCCTGCTCCCGGTCGGCCTGGTCTGCTACCGCCTGCTCACCCGCGGCAGCGCCCCGAAGGTCGAACGCTAGCCACAAGCGGCCTGCACAGGAGCTGCACAGCATACAGCCTGCATTGCGACGTCTAGTCTGCTGTGCTAGACTAGGGCCACCGGAGCAGGCATCACATACGGAGGCCCGTGCCGTACGGCCGGGCGGAGAGCGATGTCCAAGGTGAAGTCCGACACGTCGCAGCCGCCGAGGATGCCGCGAAAGGTGACGATCACCCAGATCGCGAAGGAGGCCGGGGTCTCGAAGACCGCCGTCTCGTTCGCATTCAACGATCCCACACAGCTCGCGGCGGCGACGGTCAGCCACATCCACGAGGTTGCAGAGCGCCTCGGCTACACCCCGGACCCGATCGCGCGCAGCATGACCACGCGGCGCACCAACGCGCTCGGGCTCCTGCTCCCGCAGGATCTCGCCACGGCCATGTCGAACCCGTTCTACAGCGCGTTCATCCGCGGCGTCGGCGTGGTCTGCGGCCGGGCGGGCATGACGCTCATGCTCGTGCCGCCGCTGTGGGGCTCGATCCTCAAGGCCATCCCGCACGCCACGGTGGACGGCTTCGTCGTCGTCGGCCTGGAGGTCGACCGCGGCGAGGTGCAGCAGCTGCGCCGCCGCCACGTCCCGTTCGTGATGGTGGACGGCGAGGCGCCCGAGGATGTGTCCAGCGTGAATGTGGACGACCGGGGCGGGGCGTGCGCGCTGATGGCCCACGTGCTGTCGTGCGGGCACCGCCGCATCGCGGTGCTGTGCCTGGAGACGTGGAAGCACCGCGAGCGCTGCACCGGCGCGCTCGCCTCCCGCCTGGCCGGGTACGGCGACGCGCTGGCGCCCTACGGCCTGGTGCTCGGCTCCCCGATGGTGCGCCTGGTCGAGACGCCCAGCACCCGCGAGGGCGGCCGGGCGGCGTTCCAGCGCCTGTGGGCGGAGGAGCCGCGGCCCACCGCGGTGGTGGCGATGAGCGATATCGCGGCGGTGGGCGTGATCGAGGCCGCGCTCAGCGCCGGGGTCCGCGTTCCGGAAGACCTCTCGGTCGCCGGCTTCGACGACCTGCCGGACGCGAGCTACGTGCGGCCGGCGCTGACGACCGTGCGGCAGCCGGTGGAGGAGAAGGCGCGGCTGGCCGCCGAGGCGCTGGTCGCGGCGCTCTCGAACGGCGGGCAGGTGGTGCACCACGTGCTCCCGACCGAGCTGGTGATACGCGACTCGGTCGCCCGGCCGCGGCACGAGATGGCTGGTGGGGCGGTATGAACGCTGTGCTCTTCGCTATCGGCGCGCTGGTGGCGATCGTCGCGGCGGCCGCCTTTGCGGCGCTCGGCCTGCTGACGCTGTACGGCGGGGCGCGCGCCACCCGCGAGCAGCTCATCCCGGGCTTCCGGCCCGACCGCCCCGGCCCGCTGGCGCGCGCCCTGGCGCTGGTGGCCGTCTGGGTGCCGGTGCTGGTGGTCACCCTCTTCGCGCTCTACGCCGCCGTGTGGATCGTCGCGCTGGTGTTCGCGCGGCAGTAGGGCGTCCCCGCCGGCCCCTGGGTGTGCCCCCGATCACCCCCCCGCCGTGTGGTATGATGCAGGAAGAACACGCGCATACCAGACGAGGAGCAGAGCGTGCCAGGAGAGCGAACCCCCGGCGCGACATATGAGTTCCACATCGCACGCAGCGCCCGCGACCGATACCAGTTCGACGACTCGATCTTCGAGTTCAGCGGCAACGCCGTCATCGCCAACTTCCACGCCGCGCGCGTCTTCGCCCAGAAGATGAACCAGCGGCGCGACCTGGTCCGCTTCCCGGAGCAGGCCGTGCGCGCCAGCCAGATCGGCGCGATGGGCCTGATCGACGAGATCGCCCATCTGCTCTTCCGCGCCTACCGCCAGCAGGCCAACCCCGCGATGCTGCGCGAGGCGCTCGCCCACCTCAGGGATGCGATCGGCCCCGAGCAACTCGACGCCACGCTGCGGCGCTTCGGGGACGACTTCCCCCCGCTGGCGGTGTACCGCCGCGAGCAGAGCCTCGACGAGTACCTCGCCGGCCAGACCGGTGGCACCACGCACCTCGAGGTGGCGCTCGAGGAGCTGCTCATGCTCTGGCTGGCGAACATGAACCCGGCCTTCTCTGCATTCCTCGAGCTGTTCGACGACGACGGCCTCGAGCACGACACCGCCTACCAGCCGCTGGTGCGCGAGCTGCACACCTTCTTCGCCGGCCAGCCGACGCCGCCCGGCGTCCCGCCCGGCCAGACGATCATCGACCTGCTGCGCGCGCCCGCGCTGGCCCACCCGCACTCGCTCGAGGAGCAGCTGAACTACATCCTCGGCCACTGGAGCGCCATCCTCGGCCCGAACTTCCCCTACCGCCTGCTGAGCGTGCTCGACCTGATCCGCGAGGAGGAGCGCCCGATCTTCGGCGTCGGGGGAGGCGACGCCACCGCGGCCTCGATCCCGGTCTCGGACTTCCGCCACCTGGAGGCCGAGCCGGAGCGCTTCACGCCCGACCGCGAGTGGATGCCGCGCCTGGTGCTGCTGGCCAAGAACACCTACGTCTGGCTGGACCAGCTCTCCAAGCAGTACGGGCGGCCGATCACCACGCTGGACCAGATCCCCGACGAGGAGCTGGACACGCTGGCGGCGCGCGGCTTCACCGGGCTGTGGCTGATCGGCCTGTGGGAGCGCAGCAAGGCGTCGAGGAAGATCAAGCAGATCATGGGCAACCCCGATGCCGTCGCCTCGGCCTACTCGCTCTACGACTACGTGATCGCCCAGGACCTCGGCGGGGAGGCGGCGCTGCAGAACCTGCGCGAGCGGGCCTGGCAGCGCGGCATCCGGCTGGCGAGCGACATGGTGCCCAACCACGTCGGCATCGACGGCCGCTGGGTGATCGAGCACCCGGACTGGTTTATCAGCCTGGACTACAGCCCGTTCCCCAGCTACACCTTCAACGGCCCGGACCTCTCCGAGGACGAGCGGGTGGGGATCTTCCTCGAGGACCACTACTACTCGCGCAGCGACGCGGCGGTGGTGTTCAAGCGACTCGACCGCTGGACCGGGAGCGTGAAGTATATCTACCACGGCAACGACGGCACGTCCATGCCGTGGAACGACACCGCGCAGCTCAACTATCTCAACCCCGAGGTGCGCGAGGCGGTGATCCAGACCATCCTGCACGTGGCGCGCAGCTTCCCGATCATCCGCTTCGACGCGGCCATGACGCTCGCCAAGCGCCACTTCCACCGCCTGTGGTTCCCCGAGCCCGGCAGCGGCGGCGACATCCCCTCGCGCGCGGACCACGGCATGACCCGCGAGGAGTTCGACCGGCTGATGCCGCAGGAGTTCTGGCGCGAGGTGGTGGACCGCTGCGCGGCCGAGGCGCCCGACACGCTGCTGCTGGCCGAGGCGTTCTGGCTCATGGAGGGCTACTTCGTCCGCACCCTCGGCATGCACCGGGTCTACAACAGCGCCTTCATGGTGATGCTGCGCGACGAGGACAACGCCAAGTACCGCCAGGTGCTGAAGAACACGCTCGCGTTCGACCCGGAGATCATGCGGCGCTACGTCAACTTCATGAACAACCCCGACGAGCGCACCGCGGTGGACCAGTTCGGCAAGGACGACAAGTACTTCGGCGTGGCGACGATGATGGTCACCCTGCCGGGCCTGCCGATGTTCGGCCACGGCCAGGTGGAGGGGTTCACCGAGAAGTACGGCATGGAGTACCGCCGCGCCTACTGGGATGAGACGCCCGACCAGCATCTGATCTGGCGCCACGAGCGCGAGATCTTCCCGCTCATGAAGCGGCGCTACCTGTTCGCCGGCGTCGAGCAGTTCCTGCTGTACGACTTCTACACGCCCGACGGGCATGTCAACGAGGATGTGTTCGCCTACTCGAACCGCTACGGCGACGAGCGCGGCCTGGTGCTGTACCACAACCGCTTCGCCAGCGTCCGCGGCTGGGTGCGGACCTCGGTGGCCTTCGCGGTGAAGACCGGGGTGGGCGACGAGAAGACGCTGGTGCAGCGCACGCTGGCGGAGGGGCTGGGGCTGCGCGCCGGGCCCGACGACTTCTGCATCTTCCGCGACATGACCAGCGGCCTCGAGTACATCCGCAGCAGCCGCGAGCTGGCCGAGCAGGGCCTGTACGTCGAGCTGGGCGCCTACAAGTGCCACGTCTTCCTGGACTGGCGCGAGGTCCACGACACAGACGGCCGCTACCGCAGCATCGCCGCCTTCCTGGCCGGCCGGGGCGTGCCGAGCGTCGAGGAGGCGCTGCGCGAGACCTTCCTGCAGCCGGTGCTGCAGCCGTTCCGCGAGCTGGTGAGCGCCGAGATGTTCCGCAAGCTGGCCGCGCTGGCCGACGAGCGGCGGCCGGACGACGACGAGCTGGTAGAGGCCGAGCGCCTGGACGAGAGCGCCGAGGCGGTCGCCGGCGACCTGGAGGAGACCGCGCAGCTCGAGGGCGGCGAGCCGCCGGACGAAGACGAGCTGGAGCAGCTGGAGGCGCTGGACGCGGGCGGGGCCGACCAGGCCGGCGACCTGGAGGACATGCTGCGGCTCGAGGCCGACGAGCAGCCCGACACGCCGGTCTACCTGCTGGACGAGGTGGACGAGCGGCTCGCGGCGCTGCTGGCGGAGGTGCAGCGCTTCGCCGGGGCCGAGGGCGACCTCGATGCGCTGCGGCGCGACATCCTGGCGCGGCTCGAGGCGCTGATGGAGCTGCGCGGCTCGGCGGGCCAGGCGCCGCAGGCCTCCGCTGCGGCCGCGGGCGCGCCCCTCGAGGAGCTCGCGGAGCGCCTGGCGCGCGACGAGACCGCCTGGGGCGCGGCGGTCGGCTGGGTCTTCGTGCACGCGCTGGGGCGCGCCGCGGGCGGGACGGACCCGGTGGGGCAGAGCCGGGCCTGGATCGACGAGTGGCTGTTCGGCAGGTCGATCGAGCGGGCGCTGCGCGAGGTTGGCGCCGACGAGGGCGCGGCGGCCAGGGCCGTGGCGGCGGTCAAGATCGCCACCGAGCACCAGGGCTGGCTGGACGCGGCGGCCGCCGCGCCGCAGACGACGCTGGCGGCGATGCTCGCCGACGACGAGGTGCGGCGGTACATCGGGGTGAACCGCTACCAGGGCGTGCTGTGGTTCAACAAGGAGAGCTTCGAGGAGCTGCTGTGGTGGCTGCGGCTCGCCGCCACGCTGCTGGCCCGCACCGGGGAGGGCGGCGAGCAGGCGGTGCGGGCGGGCGAGGAGATCGTGCGGCGGCTCGCTCAGGCCGGCGAGGACTCGGAGTACCAGCTGGAGAAGCTCCTGGCCAGCGTGCGCCCCGCAGCACCGGCGGCGCCGCGCTAGACACCGTGGCGTGCGGCGGAGGAAGCGACGCGCCGCACGCCCACGTCTAGCCTCCCGCGAGCCGCGCGGCCAGCCGCAGCGCGCCCTCGAAGCCGGCGTCGCGCCCGAGGAGCCGGAGCTCCCCGGCCAGCAGCTCCGCGGTCTCCAGGCGCTCCATGCGCACGCTGCGCGCGATCGGCCACATCCCCTCCGCCTCGACCCGCGTGAGGGCTGAGTCCGTCCCCGGCACGCGCTCGACGCTGAACGTGGCCTGCCGGCAGGAGATCGTCACCTCGGCCAGGCGCTCGCCGCTGTCGTCGGCCGGCGCCGCCACCACCTCCACCGTGACCTCGGCGCCGCCCGGCCCGCGCAGGCGCATCTCGGCCCCGCCCGACACCACGCTCCAGCCGAGCCGGTACGCGAGCCAGCCGGCCAGCAGCAGCGCCGCCGTGCGGTCGAGCGGCTCGCCGGGGCGCTCCGGGACGCCCAGCCGCACCCGTTCGATCTCGGCCAGGTGCCGGCGCATGGAGGCGGCGTCGAAGAACTGCGCCACCAGCTCGCGCCAGATCGTCAGCCGCGCCCAGCTCAGGTCGCTCACGCTCGTGTCGCCGTCGAGCAGGCTGACCAGCTCGGTGAGGCTGGCGTGCCCGCGCGTGAAGGTGCTGCTGTCCACGATCAGCCGGTCCGCGACGTCGGCGAGCTTGGCGGCGACCGGGTGCGCGCTGGCCTCGCCGCGCGGCAGCCAGAGCGCGACCGGGACGTCGGGCACGAGCAGCGGCAGCACGATGCCGGGGATGTGGTCGGCTGCGTCGCCGTGCGCCTCGATCGTGATCTGCTCGCCGCAGACCTGCGGGCGGCCGGGGGCCGGGATCTGGCAGTGCGCCTGGACCCAGGCGTCGATCGCCGGGGCGCCGCCGCGGTCGGCGTGGGTGTCCGGGAGCGCCGCGGCGACGATCGCGCGGTTGGGGTAGACGGCGGTGAGCCGGTCGATCGTCTCGGTGGCGCGGCGCGCCTCGGCGCGGTCGCTCGTCAGCACGACCAGGTTCGCCAGGCACGTGCGCGTGACCGGCGCGCTGTGCCCGGCCACGGCGCTCTCGGCCGCGCTCTGCCACAGGCCGGTCAGCTCGCGCTCGATGGCGCGCAGGTCCACGCGGGTCTGCGCGAGCGGCGCCGGGGCGTCCCTCGAGGCGCTCATAGTCTCCCCCTCTGCAATGCGCTGAGCCTTCTCCGCCACCGCGCGTGCTCGTGCCGCGGGCCGAGCGCGGCCCACATCGCCCCGCCGGCGAGCAGGCACAGGCCGAAGAGCGCCGGCGGCGCCGCGAGCAGCGGCGCGAGCCCCACCACCTGCGGCACCCCGCCGATCGCGATCGCCAGCCCGAGCGCGAGTCCCGCCGCCGTGGCCGGGGCGCGCGGGAGCTGGCGCGCCAGCGCCGCCAGCGCTGCGGGCGTCGCCGACTGGAGCAGCGCGACGCCGGGAAGCAGCAGCGCGAGGTTGCGGCCGGCGAGCGCCAGGAGCGGCGCCGCGAGCAGCAGCGCCCCGAGCGTGT
>CALJIC010000165.1 GCA_937974195.1 uncultured Roseiflexaceae bacterium
GCGCCGCGCGCGCGGCGCCCCGATACCGCCGTTCAGCGCCTCGCCCCGCGATGCGCTCGCGCTAGCCGCCGTGTTCCTGCTCGCCGCGCTCGCCGAGGAGGCCGGCTGGACCGGCTACGCCCTCGACCCACTGATCGCCCGCTGGGGGCCGCGCCGCGCCGGCCTGCTCCTGGGGATGATCTGGGCCGCCTGGCACCTCATCCCCTATCGGCAGGCCGGCCGGGCACGAGGCTGGATCGCCTGGCAGTGCCTCAAGACCGTCGCCAGTCGCGTGCTGATGGTCTGGCTCTACACGCGCACGAACAGGAGCGTCGTGACCTCGGTTCTGTTTCACGCGAGCGACAACCTGAGCACGTTCCTCTTCCCGCAGTTCGGGTCGCACTACGACCCAAAGCTGACGGCCCTGGCACTGATCGGGATCGCCGCCGCACTGGATGCACCACACGCGATCTTCGATATCTACGCAGCGAGTTCCCAGATATCCTGGTCGGGATCATAGGTCTTGGACGAACTGCCTCCAAGCGTGTGAGGCGCGAGGATTCCCGCGTGTTTTAGCACGCTCTTGTACTGCATGAAGGTGGTCGAGCGGAAGTGCCGTGCCTCCACCTTATGCCAGAGGATACGCCCGTCGTCACCTGTGATGGTGGACACCGCTTCTGGATGGAAGAAGATGGCCGGTGTCAAAGCCCTATCCCGCTCGGCGCTCAGCAGCACGAGGGCGCGCATCGATAGCGGAGCGCCTGCTGCCTGAAGAGTGGTGATCAGGAGCTGGGCAACAGGATCGCGGCTCATCAATAGGCGGAGCACGGCGCCGACTTGGGGGTTCAGCGCGGCCAGAGTCTTTCCACGCTTGCCCGTCACAAGCTGCAGGTGAAGCTGCGCAAGCTGCGATGCGGTCGGAAGGAGAGTTGCAACAGTCCGACCGGTGAAGGTGAGACGCGCCCTATCTGCCTGGAGTTCCACCAAGCCGAGCTTGGCGGCCCCGCGTAGGGCGCCGCCGAGCGAGGCATCGCTCTGCGGCAGCACCTGATAGTAGGCCCGCGCCATTGGCGCTAACTCGCGTAACGGTGCCCATGCGTCGTCACGCTCCTGTTCCCATACCCACAACACCGGCACCATCGCCAAATAATGCGTGGGCAAATTGAAGTAGAACGGGCTGATCAGCGCCACGTTGACCGCAAACTGGCGACGAATCCGCTCAGCATGGCGCAGTTGGGGCAGGTGGGCCGGCGGAAGCTCCAGAACCTCTACCTGACGAGGAAATACGGCGATCACGCCGATCGAGTGCTGTCGGGCGAGGGTCAGCAACTCCTGGGGCGGCCGCCCGGCGCAGGCCAGAAGCACGATGTGAAAGCCGCGCCGATACAACTCGGCTTGGGCGATGCCGCGCAGAAAGTCCTTGCTCCCCTTCGCTTCGATCGCGACAAGAGACTCACCGTCGGCGAGGCGACCAACAAGGTCGGGATGCACGGCAAACCCGTCGAACGCTAGGGTGAAGCGCTGAAAGGGGCCCAGATCGGCGGCACCAAGGAGAGTTGGGTGCGCATCGGTGAAGAGCGGCTCGAGCACCGCTGTTCCCGACAAGCCATGCTCTTTCAGGAAGCGGCGAGTGGCACGAATGACCTCTATCTCCTGCACGGCGGTGCGCCTCCTAGTGGAACCATGGTGGTGGCAACAGCAGGATTGGGCCGCGCTGATGCACGGTAATAATGTCCGCGTTAGACGCGAGCCATTGCTCGAAGGCCGGCTGAAGCGCTGGCAAGGCAGCGAGCGGCTGTTCGACGAAGGCCAGATGGCGGGTGAGATGGACACGCGCGCGATGTCCGTCAAAGCGCGGCTCACGACCATCGAGGCTGAGGTAACGGTCAATCGTCATCGCCGCCCCAGGTGTTGGCGCCAACACATCGACATAGGCACAGAACTTCGCTGGGGCGAATAACTGCCTCCGAGGATCGGCCACAAAGTAGGTGATGGTGCGCTTTCCCCATCGCTTGCGAACGCCAGGTTCAGCGAGCTCGCCCTGCCAGCGTCGCAAGTTGAGAAACACCTCCAAGATGTCACCGGCAAAATGAATGCGCCCGGTAGCATCGGTGAGCAGCGGCTCGGTCACCACAAACACCCGATCGAGCTCGTCGGTGACGGGAGGCGCTTCGATCAACAATCGGTGAAGCGGCGTATCGTTCAGCCGCTTGATCTCGGAAGGTGAGAGATGCGGGAACAGCGTCGTCTGGAAAGCCGCCATTCCGATGCGTCGCAAGAGTACGACGGTCGCGGCGGACAAATTGCGCCGCCCGCGACTAACATGGGGGCTCACCATCGATAGAAAGCTGTCGTTTGGGGGTTGGCGCTGGAAGAGGTGGGCCGTAGCAAACTTAGTGTGATTGGCAACAGGGTCGGCCCGACTGATTTCGAACTCGACCCAAATACGCCGGCCATCCGTGTGGGTCAGCAGCAGATCGGCTTTAGGCCGGTAACCAAGCACCTCGGCCAGATCATCAGCGAGCAAGGCGACTTCAGCGGTAACCGACCAGCTCGGTGGGCAGGCTGCGGCAAACGCGCGTTGAAGATAGCTCGGAAGTGTTCCCATACACTAAATAGTAGCATAGCGAGCACACTCGGTCGCCTTGGCCGTCGTGGCGACGCGGGCCCCTGTTCGGCGGGGCCCGCCATCGGCCACGGCGCCCCTCACTGGGCGGCCACCGGGACGAGCACGGCGTCGGCGGGGGCCACCGTCAGCAGCGTGGCGCTGACCCAGCCGACCACGTCGCGCTGGTTGACGATGCGGTACCAGCCGGCGTCGCCGGTCTTCGCCAGCAGGCGCACCGGCTCGTGGGCGTGCACCTGGTCCAGCACATCGCCCTGGAGATTCGGCTGCGCCCGCACGTTGCCCCCGTTGAAGACCATCGCCAGCGGCACCATGGTGCCGGGCGCGACCGGCTCGACGGGCGCCGCGATGGCGATCGGGCTGCCCACGTCGGTCAGGTCCATGGTCGTCTGCAGGGTGCCGGAGACAAGCGGGGCGTTCGGGTTCGTCACCTCCACCGTGGCCAGCACGCGCCGCAGCGCCCCGTCCCCGCAGACCCAGACCAGCGCCTCGGACTCGCCAAAGACGTATCCCTGCGCCTCCATGCGGGGCACGACGGGCGTCGCCTCCGCGGCTATCGCCTCGGGGGTTGTCGGCCGGCCGAAGCTGTCCATCATGCCGAGCGCGACCTCGAGGCCGCCGCGGTAGCGCGCGCAGCGCTGCCCGTCGAGCGTGTCCTCGCCGTCGGCGGAGAGCTGGGCGAGGTCGATGCGCTCGGTGAGCAGGGCCGCCAGCCGGGCCGCCGTGAATGGCGGCGTAGTGGCCGAGGGCGGCTGGCTCCCCAGGGTGTACCAGACGGCTGCGCGGCGCCGGAGATGGGCAGCGGCCCCCGGGCGTAGGTGATCCCATCGACGGTGATGACGGCCAGCGTCTCGGGCTGCCCCTCCGGCACGCTGTCGGGCGGCATCGTGAAGCGGAAGGAGACGTTGTTCCCGTCGAAGGACGCGGTGTAGTCCAGCAGCGGGGCGCCGTCTGGGAGCAGGACCCCGTAGGTGAAGGCGACGCGGTAGCTGCTGAGCTCGGCCACGCGGTCGAACGCGGCCTGGAGCTCGGCGGCGGCGACAGGGGGCGTGGGCGAGGGCTCGGCGGTGACCGTAGCCGGCGCCGTCGCGGTCGCAGGCGGCGGGCTCGCGGTGGCCGTCGCGGGTGGTTGCTCGGCGGCGGGTGCAGCGGGGGGGCGGCTCCGGGCTCGGCTGGGCCGAGCGTCCGCACGCCGCGAGGAGCAGCGCCAGGGCGAGGGCAAACAGCGTAGAGCGGGGCGCGTGGTGAGGCGATGGGCGGCAGTTCATACGATCCTCTTGTCTGAACTGGCTGACGGTCGCGGCACCAGTGAGCCCGTGTCGCTGACGCTCGCCCTGCCTCGGGCGAGCGCGGGGCGCCGGCCCCAGTCTATAATACCTTCGCGACCAGCCCCACGCGTTTTTCGGGGGAGATCCCGATCGTTGTTTAGGGGTGCTAATTATTACTCGAGCGAAGCGACGCACGATCGACGTCGGCGGGGGCCACCGTCAGCAGCGTGGCGCTGACCCAGCCGACTACGTCAACCTGCGGATACAACAAGCGGGCGCGTTAGGAAGGGTGTCCTTCCCTCCCTATGCGCCCGCTGGCCGGCGCGGTCCCCTGCGAGCAACGATGGAGGGCAGCGCCGCGCTACGCCCGCCGGGGACCGACCCGTAGATGGAGCGAGCCGCTTACGTTGTGGGCGTCGCCGCGGATCGTCGCTTGTACTCGGATTTGGGCTTGCGCCCGACGGCCTTGAGCAACGGCGAGTCGCTGCCGTACTGCGCGATGACCTCGTCCTTGCTACCAAGGAGCTGGTCGTGGTAGCGGTAGCTTTCCTCGATGATCTCGTCGCGGATCGAGGCAAGCTGCTGGCGGACAAGCCGCTCGTTCAACTCGAGCTGGGCGAGCCTCGCCTCAGTGTGCTGGATGGCCTCCAAACTGAAGGTGGCGTTGCGGGGGGCATAGTCGGTCAGGCTTTGGAGCGTCACCATCAGCGCGCGGTCGGCGGCAATGACGCGAGCGGACAGGCGGGGCTTCTTCTTCATGCGAAAAGGGTTCCTTACCGGACTGCGGCGGCGCTGTGGTCCTCCGGGCAGCAGTGTAGGCCCTCATCATTACCAGATCGCCGGCGTTCTCTACAAGAGCGTGCCGCATCAGCCGACAGCCGAACTCAGGTGCATAAAGATCCCTGGACTGGCATGCAAACGGCCTTGGTCGAGACTGCTTCACCGATCGATCATCGTACAAGGGGGAGGGAGGCTGAACATGGTTCAGAGGGTGCTGAACATGGTTCAGAGGGTGCTGAACATGGTTCAGAGGGTGCTGAACATGGTTCAGCGTTCGCTGAACATGGTTCAGAGGGTGCTGAACATGGTTCAGAGGGTGCTGATCATAGTTCAGCGTTCGCTGATCATTGATCGAGGGGGGTCGATCGTTGTTCGGGCGAAGCGGCGCACGATCGGCGGCTGGGGGCGGCGCGACAGCCCACGCGCCCGCGGCCACGCCAGCGCGGCGCCCGTGCTATACTCGCCGGGCCGGAGCGGCCCCTGGCCTCAGCCGCGGCCCTGAGCCCCTAGCCCACAACCTTGCCCGGAGGAGCTATGACCCGCGTCTACGTCGCCGGACCCCTGTTCAACACCCACGAGCGCTGGTACCTCGAGCGCATCGCCGAGGTGCTGGAGGGCGCCGGCTACACGACCTTCCTGCCGCACCGCGACGCCGGACTGGTCAGCCTGCAAGGCCCGGAGGCGAAGGCCAAGATCTTCCGCGACGACGTCGCCGAGCTCGACAGATGCGACCTGTGCGTGGCGCTGCTCACCGGGGCGGACCAGGACTCCGGCACCAGCGCCGAGCTCGGCTACATGTTCGCCCTGGGCAAGCCCTGCTTCGGCATCAGCGACGACTCCCGCCACCTCAACAATATGCTCTGGGGCATCTGCGACGAGGGCCGGCGCATCGCAAAGGATATCGACGGGCTGCTGTCCCTGCTGCAGGCCTGGAGGGGCTAA
>CALJIC010000166.1 GCA_937974195.1 uncultured Roseiflexaceae bacterium
TTGCGGGTCCAGGGCCGCAGGCCCTGGCGCGGGTGGTGCAGGGCGGAGCGCCTGCCCAAGCGTCTGCGGGACACGCCCGGGTGCAGGACGGACCACCGCATAAGTCCTGTCAGCAACACGAGCTCCCGCCCGCGAGGGCGGCCCGCCGAATCCCCACAGATGCTCGCAGCGTTATCAAGTATAAGGGGGTGCCATATGTCCTACCTACTCGTGTGTCTGCTGTGCGCGTGTTTGGCCGGGTGCATCTACTACTACAAGGGGCACCACCCGCTATGGGTGGCGATCGCCAGCGGCATCGGGCTGCTCCTCGGCCCGCTCGGCCTGCTGCTGGCCGTGGCGACGGCCCAGCGGCTCGACTAGCCCGGCCGCCTCTTCCTGCCGGCTGCCGTGCGCGCCCTGCGGCAGCCGGCTCTACGCGCCGCGCCGCCGGGCGCGCATCGCCGCGGTGCCGAGGCTCAGCAGCGCCGAGACAACGACGCCCATCACGATGATGGCGAGCGTCAGCAGCAGCGCCTGCCGCTCCTCCCCCGGCGCCACGGGCATGCGCAGCGCCGAGACGATGGCGAAGACGATGCCCTGGGCCAGGCCCAGCAGCGCCCCGGCCAGCGCCGCCTCCACCAGCCTTCGATGCGACGGGCTGCGCGAGCGCTCGGCGCAGAAGTTGCCCGTCCAGCAGGCCATCAGCCACGCCATGGGCGTGACGCAAACGACGCCGGGGTTGCCGGCGAGGGTGACGCCCGCCACGGCCGCACACCAGGCAATGAGCGGCGCAAGAACCGCCCGCGCCGTCGTCCTGATGTCGAGCCCGCCGGCCATCGTATGCGCATCTGCGCCGCCCTGCCCATCTCCCATGCCCACTTCCTCCTGCAGCGCCCTGCTCGAACGGCGGCGGGCCTGAGGCCGCTCAGGCGCCTGCGCGCGGCCACAGATGCGCGTACTTGACCCCCGATCCGGTGTTGAAGAGCACGACCGTCTCATCGGGCCGGATCCAGCCCTCCGCCAGCAGGCGCTCCTGGGCCGCAAGGCACGCGCCCCCTTCGGGCGCGGCGAAGATGCCCGTCAGCGCGCCGAGCCGCCTCGTCGCCGCGAGCATCTCGTCGTCGCTCACCGCGAGCGCCGTGCCGCCGCTGGCCCGCAGCGCGCGGAGGATGAGGAAGTCGCCGACCGCCACGGGCACGCGGAGCCCATCGGCGATCGTCGCCGCGCCCTCCCAGAGCTCGGCGTGCTCGGCGCCGGCCGCGAAGGCGCGCACGATCGGCGCGCACCCCTCGGCCTGCACGCTGACCATGCGCGGCCGCTCCGGGCCGATCAGCCCGAGCGCCTGCAGCTCGTCGAACGCCTTCCACATGCCGACGAGCCCCGTGCCGCCGCCGGTCGGGTAGATGATCACGTCCGGCAGCCGCCAGCCGAGCTGCTCGGCCAGCTCGTAGCCCATCGTCTTCTTGCCCTCGACGCGGTAGGGCTCGCGGAGCGTGCTCATGTCGAACCAGCCGTGCTGCGCGGCGCCCTCGCGCACCCTGGCGCCACAGTCGTTGATCAGGCCGTTCACCAGCGTCACCTGCGCGCCGAGGGCGGCGCACTCGGCCTGGAAGCTGTGCGGCACGTCGGCGGGCATGAAGACGTGCGCCGCAAGCCCCGCCGCCGCGGCGTAGGCCGCCATCGCCCCCGCTGCGTTCCCAGCGCTCGGCACGGCGACAGAGCGGGCGCCGAGCTCGCGGGCGCGGCTGACCGCCACCGCCATGCCGCGCGCCTTGAAGCTGCCCGTCGGGTTGAGCGACTCGTCCTTGACGAAGGTCGCCGGGCAGCCGATCGCTGCGCCGAGGCGCGTCGCCGGGATCAGCGGCGTCCAGCCCTCGCCGAGGTCGATCGCCGCCGCCGGGTCGCGCACCGGCAGCATCTCGGCGTAGCGCCAGAGGCTCGCCGGCCGCTCGCGCAGCGCCTCCGGGGTGAGGGTGGCGGCGGCGCGCGCAGTGTCGTAGTGCGCAAGGAGCGGCCGGGAGCAGCACGGCGAGAGGTTCATCAGCCGGTCGGCGTCGTAGCTGGCGCTGCACATGCCGCACGCCAGGTGGGTCAGGGTCGAGCGAGGCATAGCTTCACACATTGGCACGAAGAGCACACCGGGCGAGACGAACGCCTGCGGCCGTCAGCGGCCGCCGCCCTCGACGAGGCGCAGTATCGCTTCCACCACCTGATCGAGCGGCGCGCTGCTGTCGATCTCGAGCGTGGCGCTGCGCCGCAGGAGCGGCTCAACGGTTTCGAGGTAGCCCAGCGTCTCGGCGAGCTCCTCCGGGCGCTTGCCGTAGGGGTTGTTCGTCCGGGTCGTCAGGCGCTCGACGAGCACCGCGGCCGGCGCGCTGAGCAGGACGATCTCGTCGAGCTGAGGGTAGAATTTGACCTGGTTGGTCGCGCAGCCGCTGATGAAGCGCGCCGGACCCTCCTCCTGCGACAGGAAGGCCTGCGCCCGGTCCTCGCGCCAGACCCAGTCGCCGTCCGGCGTGTACTCCGAGCAGCCGGGCTCGTCCATATCGAGCGCGGGGTAGCCCCGCGCGGCAAGCTCGAGGATCACCGTCGACTTGCCCGTCCCGGACATGCCGGTGATAAGAATGCGCTTCACTGTGTGCGCCCCTTCACTTCCGCAGGATGCGGCCGCCGCCGCGCCTCTTTATAGCATGCGTCCTCTCGATCGGCAATTCCGGCGGATCGCCGGCGCCTCACCGGCGGTGGCGAACATAAAACGGCGGGGCTGAGGGCGGCCGTTCGCCTCCCCAGCCCCACCGCTGCCCCTGCGCCGCGGAAGCGCCCCCTCAGCGCCGGGTTGCGACCACCTCGAGGTACTCGCCCGGCACCGCCAGCGTCTCGTCCCCGCCCTGGTTGAAGCGCACCAGGAGCTCGGTCAGGTCAGCGGCCAGACCGGCCTGGCCGGCGTGGTCGAGGGCCGCGAAGGCCTTCAGCAGCGGCCCGTAGTAGGTGCGGAACACCTGCAGCCAGTGCTCGGGCGAGTGGTAGCGGAACACGAAGAAGCGCCGGGTGATCGTCAGCTGCGAGATGCCGTCGCCGAACAGCTCGCGCAGGCGGCCCTCGGTGCCCCACAGCGCCGGCGGGCTGACGCCGGGGGCCGGCGGGATGTACTTGCCGATCGTCCGGAAGACCTGGCCGATGAAGCCCTCCGGGGTCCAGTTCGCCAGGCCGATCCTTCCGCCGCTGCGGCAGACGCGCAGCAGCTCGTGCGCCGCCTGCTCCTGGTCGGGCGTGAACATCACGCCGAACACCGAGAGCACCACATCGAACGAGCCGTCGGCGAACGGCAGCTGCTCGGCGTCGGCCTCTTGGAAGGACACCGGCAGCCGCTCGGCGGCCGCCCTGGCCCGCCCGCGGTCGAGCAGCGCCGCGACGTAGTCGGTCGAGGTCACGTTCGCCCAGCGGCGCGCGGCGGCGAGGGTGGCGTTGCCGTTGCCGGCCGCCACGTCCAGCACGCGCTCGCCGGGGCGCAGGTCGACGGCCTCGCACAGCAGCTCGCCGGTGATCGAGAGGGTCGTGCCGACCACGGCGTAGTCGCCGGACGACCAGGCCGCGTGCTGGCGCTGCTTCACCGCGGTCAGATCGATCGGAGCAGAGATTGCGTTTGTCACGAAGGTTTTTTTCCTTTCTTTCAGCTCCGCCTTCAAATCTCACCGCAAAGATAGGGCGGTAGTCTCAAGAAAGTCTGAAAAGGGCGTGCTATAGTCACGCAACCGACGTGGTTGCCTCCGCTCCGCGGCACGGAGAAGCTTGCAGGGCCACAGGCCCGCCACACCTTCCCGAAAGGAAGGCGGCGCGACGCGCCGGAGCGTGCTATGCGACAGATCGCAATCCGCCTGCTCGGCCCATTCGAGGTGACGGTCGACGGGGCGCCGGCCACCGGCTTCGCCTACGCCAAGGTGCGCGCGCTGCTGGCGTACCTGGCCGTCGAGCGGCAGTCCGCGCACTCCCGCGCGGAGCTGGCGGCGCTGCTCTGGCCGGAGCAGCCCGAGTCCAGCGCGCGGGCCAGCCTGAGCCAGGCGCTCACCACACTGCGCGGCGCGCTGGGCGACAGGGGCGCGGAGGAGCCGCTGCTGCTCGCCGACTCCCAGCACGTGCGGCTCAACCCCCGCGCACCGCTGGAGGTCGATGTGACCCGCTTCCTCGCCGAGCTGGCCGACGCCGAGGCGCACGCCCACCGCAGCTGGCGGACCTGCGAGCCGTGCGCGGCCCGGCTGCGGCGCGCGCTGGAGCTGTACCGCGGCGGCTTCCTGGCCGACATCGCCATCCCCGACAGCGCCGTGTTCGACGAGTGGGCGTCGCTGCAGCGCGAGCACCTGCAGCAGCGCGCGATGAGCGCGCTCGAGCGGCTGGCGGAGCGGGCGGAGTGGCGCGGCGCCTACGGCGAGGCGCTGGCCTACGCGCAGCGCCTGGTCGCGCTCGACCCGCTGCTGGAGGGGGGACAGCGCGCCGTGATGCGCGCGCTGGCGCTGAACGGCGAGCAGGCGGCGGCGCTAGCCCAGTACCGGCAGCTCCAGGCCATGCTGGCCCGCGAGCTGGATGCCGAGCCCGAGGAGGCCACCGCGGCGCTGTTCGAGCAGATCCGCCGCGGCGAACACGCGGGCCTGCAGCCCGCCCGGCCCCGCTTCGCCGTGCCCCTGCCCCCCACCCCGCTCGTCGGCCGCGGCGAGGCGCTGGAGGCGATCTGCGCGCACCTGCGGGACATCGGCGGGCGCACCATCACGATCACCGGCGCGGGCGGCATCGGCAAGACGCGGCTGGCGATCGAGGCGGCCCACGCCCTCCGGCACGACTTCGAGGACGGCGTCTGCTTCGTGGACCTGGCGGCGCTGAGCGACGCCGGGCTGGTGGCCGACGCCATCGCCCGGGCGCTCGGCGTGAAGGAGCGAGCGCAGCAGCGCATGGGCGACACGCTGCGCGAGCAGCTGCGCGCGAGGCACCTCCTGCTGGTGCTCGACAACTTCGAGCACGTCGTCGAGGCCGCGCCGCTCGTGTCGGAGCTGCTGGCCGCGTGCCCGGCCCTGGCCGTGCTGGTGACGAGCCGCGCGCCGCTTATGATCCGCGCGGAGCGGCAGTTCGTCCTCGAGCCGCTCGCCGACGCGGAGGCGGTGGAGCTCTTCCGCCAGCGCGCGCAGGCCGTGGGCGCCACCCTCGCCGCCGACGAGGAGAGCGCCGCCCTCTACGCGGCCATCTGCCAGCGCCTCGACCGGCTGCCGCTCGCGATCGAGCTCATCGCCGTCCGCGCCCGCACCCTGACGCCGCACGAGCTGCTGCTCCAGCTCGACCAGCCGCTGCAGGCGCTCGCGCGCGGCCCGCGCGACGCGTCCGCCCGCCACCGCTCGCTGCGCCACGCGATCCAGTGGAGCTACGACCTGCTCGACGCCGAGGAGCAGCGCCTCTTCAGGTCGCTCGGCGTGTTCGCGGGCGGCTGCACTGCCGAGGCCGCCCAGGCGGTCGCCGGCCCGTCGCTCGCCGTGCTGCCGGTGCTGGAGGCGCTCGAGCAGGCCAGCCTCCTGCAGCGCCAGGTCGTCGCCCATCAGACGCGCTTTCTCACCCTGGCGACGGTGCGGGAGTTCGCGCTCGAGCAGCTCGCGCTGTGCGGCGAGGCCGAGGACACCCGGCAGCGCCACGCCGAGCACTTCGCCCGCTTCGCCATGGAGGCTTATGTCGAGCTGCTGCGCATGGATGCGCCGCGCTGGCGCGCGTGGGTCGCCGCCGAGTACGACAACCTGCGCGTCGCCTTCCGCGCGGCGCTGGACGGGCAGCGCTACGAGACCGCGCTGCGCACCGCGACGGGCATCTGGCGCTTCCACCTGATGGCCGGCTACCTGCGCGAGGGCCTCGAGCGGCTGGAGGCGGCCCTGGCGTACCGCGAGCACGCGCCGCTGGAGGTGCAGTGCTACGCGCTGCGGGCGGCCGGCACCCTCGCGACCAGCGTGAACGACTACCCGCGCGCCCGCCGCTGGCTGGAAGAGGCTGTGGAGGCGGCCTGGCGCCTGGGCGACCGGAACGCGCTCCAGCCGATCCTGACGAACCTCGGCCACGCGCTGCTCGAGCAGGGCGAGCTGGAGGACGCCCGCATCCACCTCGAGGTGTCGCTGTCGCTCGCGGAGCGCTCGGAGGACCCGAGCAGCGCCAAGTTCCCGCTCGGGTTCCTGGCCGGCCTGCACCGGCGCCTCGGCGACTACGTCCAGGCGCGGGCGATGGCCGAGGAGTGCCTGCGCATCAACCAGGCCCGGCAGGACCCAGAGGGGATCGCGAACGCGCTCGTCACGCTGGGGACGATCACGCTCGCCGAGGGGGACGCGCCGGGCGCCCGCCGCCTGGCAGAGGAGGCGCTGGCGCTGCACCGCTCGCTGGGACACCAGCTCGGGATCGGCCTGGACTACGCCCTCCTGGGCGACGTCGCGCGCACACAGGGCGAGCACGCCGAGGCGCTGGCGCACTACCAGCGCTGCCTCAGCCTCTGGCGCGACCGCGAGAACACCGTCAACAGCGCCGTCGTGCTGGACAGCGTCGCCGCGGTCCTGGGCGAGATCGGCGATCCGGCGCGCGCGGCCACCCTTCTCAGCACGGCCGCGGCCATCCGCGAGCGGGCGAGCGCCCGGCTGACCGCCGCGGAGCAGGCCGCCTGCGATGCAACGGCGCGCGCCTGCCGCGCGGCCCTCAGCGAGCGTGAGTTCAGCGCCGCTTGGGCCACGGGTCGCACGCTCACCCTGGCCCAGGCCGTGGCCCAGGCGCTCGAGCCTCTGGCGCACGCCGTCGCCTAAGTGAAGCGCCCGCCAGTGGGCACGGCGGCCGCGCCTACGCCCGCTCCGGGTCGCGCTGCAGGAAGTAGGCCCAGAAGAGCAGCGCGCCGGCCCCTGTCAGCCCGGCGCCGCTCAGGAACAGGCTGCGGTAGCCCAGCGCCGCGATCAGGTAGCCGCCGCCCCACGCTATCGCCGCCCAGCTCAGCCCCACCGCCATCGTCGTCGCGCCCGACATCGCCGCCCGCCACGCCGGCCTGACCAGCTCCATCGAGTAGACCGTCATCAGCGGGCGCCGGATCGACGCCAGGGCGATCACCCCCATGAAGCTAAGGCCGGCGGCGGCCCAGTGGGAGAAGAACGCCAGCGGCACCAGGCTGAGCGCGATGCCGGCCGACCCGATCGCCGCGGTGCGGGCGATGCCCCAGCGCGCCGCCAGGATGGGCGTCGCCAGCGCCGCGGGCACCGCCAGCAGCTGGCCTACGCCCACCAGCGCCCCGATCAGCGCGGTGGACACCTGCAGGCGCGTGTCGAGGTAGACGTTGAAGAAGGTGCGCGCGATCGCCTCGCCCCCCATCTGCAGCAGCGTGATGACCGCCAGAAGGATGATCAGCCGGCGCGGCGCAGGCTCGGTGGCCGCCACGCGCTCCTGCGCGTGCCCGCCGGGGCGGGTGGCCAGCAGCGCCATCACGCCGGGGATGAGCAGCAGCGCCGCGAAGATCAGCGGGTAGCGGTAGGGCTGCGGGTGGTCCAGCGACATCTGCAGCGGCCCGGCCAGCAGCCCCGGCAGCACCCCGCCGATCAGGCTGCCGGCGAAGCCGGCGAGCGGCCAGAGCGCCGCCTGCAGCGAGAAGGCGTGGCTGCGCTCGCTCGCGGTCGTGATGTCCGTCAGGAACGGGTTGGAGTTCACGAGGTAGGTGGCGAAGCCGAGGTAGCCGATGACGTACATCGCCAGCAGCCAGGCCGGCTGAGCGGCGGCGGGCACGAACTCGGCCAGCGGGAGCAGCCCGAAGCCTGGGACGGACAGGATCAGGCCGGCGATCATGGCCCGCCGGCTCCCCCAGCGCCCCCCGAGCGCGCCGGCCGGAAGGCAGAAGATCCCCAGCGCCAGCGGCCCCGCCGCGTTGACCAGCCCGATGAACGGCGCATCGTAGCCCAGGCGCAGGAGATAGAGGTTCAGCAGCACCGTGTAGATGCCGCCGAAGATCGTGAAGCCGATCAGCGCCGCGCTGACCAGATACAGGCGCACGTCGCGGCTGAAGCGCCGGAGCGTCTGCAGATACCCGGAGATCATGGTTACTCCCTAGCGAGGCTGTAGCGCGGGGAAAAGCCAGCCGATTATATCACGCGCGCTGCGCCGCCCCTTGACGGAGATTCTGGCAAGGCTTCGCCCACCCATCAGGGAATCCGATAGCTTCTATTGGCGCTATCCGGTTGCATGATAGCGGCGCGCCCGCTATGCTGCCGATACACCAGCTCATCCAGGGTGCCCAATGTCCACCAGCGCCACCAGCCCGCGCACTTCCGCGCGCTTCGACCGGGCCTACGCGACGGTGTGGGTCGCAACGCTGCTCTTCTTCGGCGCGTTCTACGCGCTGATCGAACCTCTGCCGCGCTATCTGGTGCAGGTCGGGCTCGCGGACTGGGAGATCGGCGTGGTGCTGAGCGCGTTCGGCGTCGCCGCGCTGGTTGGG
Organism: uncultured Roseiflexaceae bacterium; assembly: GCA_937974195.1. Lineage (GTDB taxonomy): Bacteria > Chloroflexota > Chloroflexia > Chloroflexales > Roseiflexaceae > CALJIC01. The sequence goes on from CALJIC010000166.1 coordinate 8,459, forward strand.
CGGCCGCTCGCGGGCCTGGCCGCCGACCGCTGGGGGCAGCGGCCGGTGCTCCTCGCCGGGACTCTGGCCCTGCTGGTGGGCGCCGTCGCGGTGCCGATGACCAGCAGCGCGCCAGCGCTGTTCGCGCTGCGCCTGCTCCAGACCGCCGGCTACGTGGCCTTCACGACGGCGGGCACGGCGCTGGTGATCCGCCTCACTCCCCCGGAGATACGCGGCCGGCGGCTGGCGATCTTCGGCGCCGCCGCGAACGTGGCCCTCACCCTCACACCGGCCGTGACCAGCGCGGCGCTTGCGTCGGCGCCGGTCACGGCGGCCTTCTACGTGTCCGGCCTGCTCGCGCTGGTCGCCGGCGTCCTGGCGCTACGGCTGCGCGGCGGGGCGCCAAGCGAGCGGGCGCAGGCAGGGGGGCATCAGGGGACGGCACGCCATTTGCTGCTCCCGATGGTCGCCACGGCGCTCGTGGGCGCCGGGTTCGCGGCCTTCCTCCAGTTCTCGCCGCTGCTCGCCGAGCGCCGGGGCGGGCTGGCAGCCGGCCTGCTCTTCACAATCTACGGCCTCGGGATCATCGCCACGCGGGTGCTGACCGGGCCGCTGCTCGACCGCTGGAGCATCCAGCGCACGCTGACGCTGGCCGCCACGCTGCTAGCGGGCGGACTCGGGCTGCTGGCGCTGGGCGGGCCACCCGCCGGCGCGGCCGTCGCGGCGCTGCTGGTGGCGGTGGGCTCAGGGCTGTCCCACCCCGCCCTGCTGGCGCACCACGCGGCGCTTCTGCCGGCGGCGCCGGGGCGCGCGAGCGCCGCCTTCTACATCGGGTTTGACCTGGGGATCGGGCTGGGAAGCGCGCTGTTCGGCGTCGCGCTGGAGCTCGGCGGTCTCACAGGGCTGTACGGCGCGGCCGCGCTGCTCACGCTGGCCGCGCTGCCGCTCGCCCCACTCCTCGGGCGAATTGGTGTACGATGACACGTGCACCGCAAGCGCCTCCGCTCACACTGGCATCGTCCGCAGCGGAACTGGAGGTGGCGTAGTAGAAGGAGGCTCCTGTGTCCGCGAAATATCCAGCAGTCATTCCCATGATCTGCTACGAGGACGGCATCGCGGCGCTCGAGTGGCTGGCCGCTGCGTTCGGCTTCCGCGAGCGCGTCCGCCTGGTCGACTCGAACGGAACGCTGTCGCACGGCGAGATGGAGGCCGGCGACGGCCTGATCATGCTCGCGACGCCGACGCCCGACTATGAGAGCCCGCGGCGCCACCGCGACCACTGCGAGGCTGCGCGCAGGTGGTCATCGGTGCCGTGGGTCATCGACGGCGTGCTCGTGTACGTCGATGACCTCGATGCGCACTACGCCCGCGCGAAGGCGGCCGGCGCCACCATCCTGACCGACATCGAGGAGGGGCCGCCCGCCCGGCGATACCGGGCCGAGGACCTCGAGGGGCACCGCTGGTTCTTCATGGAGCGCGACAGATCCTGAAGGCACGCCCCTCGCGCCCGTCACACCGGGGAGCACCGGATGGCCAGACACTCACCTCAGCCCGTGTGGCGGGCGCTCGCTACACAGGCGCTGCTCGGCGCGCTCAGTGGCGCGGCGGCGGCCGCAGCGGCGTGGCTTGCGTTCAGGGGCATGTATGCCGTGTCCTTCGCGCTGGCGGATCGGCTCGACGGCTGGCTCGCCTTCGCCGCCATCGCCGTGCTGCTGATCGTCACCACGCTGCTGAGCGGAGCGGCGGGCGGCCTGGCCGGCGCCCTGGTGAGCGGGATCGTCGTGCGCCGCCTCTGGCGCCCATCGCGGCGCTGGCTCGCGCTGTGGGCGCTCGCCTGGGCGCTGGGCGGCCTCGCGCTCTGGCTCGGTATCGTCCAGGCCTCGCGCGGCGACCCGGCCCTCGATCTGAGCGGCGTCCTGCTGTGGGCGCTGCTCGGCCTGCTTATATCCACCGGCTTCGCCGCGCTCGCCCCGCCGTGGCGCCCCGCCCCTCCGCGCGCGTAGCGCTCGCCCCGAGCGACGCTAAGCCCTATCCCCGCGAGCGGCTCAGCAGCGCACGTACGCGCCATCGCGCAGCACCGGCGCACACCCGCTCACGTCGAGCTCCGCCGCCAGTGCGATATCCTCGGCGAAGCCGCGCCCGGCCAGCTCGCGGCCGGAGCTGCACGTCGCGAGCACGTCCGCGAGGCGATCGCGGGCGCCCAGGAAGGCGTGAAGCGCCACCAGCGCCTCCGGCGAGCGCTCCCCATCCAGGTGCGCGATGACCGCCCCGGCGCCGATCAGGTCCTCGATCGCCGGCCGCAGGCTCCCGTCTCCCCAGCGCTCGCCCGCCGGGATCACGCTCACCCGCGGCCCGTATCGCCGCGCCGCCCGCGCCACTGCTGCGGCGTTCCTCAGGCACGCGGCGAAGGTCGGCGTCGCGCCGGCGGCCATGCTGAGCGTGGCGCCGTTCGGCGAGGGCAGCACCAGCCGCGTCCCGCTGGGGATGGCCCGCAGCGAGGCCGGCGACAGCGAGTAGCCGTGGGGTGCGTCGCGCGCGCCGGCGAGCAGCGCGCCCTGTGCGGACGCGAAGGCCGCCGCGTCTTCGCGCCGGTGGTAGGGGAGGACCGACGCGCCGCGGCTCACGGCGATGTCGACGCAGGTCGAGAAGGAGAGCACGTCGACGATGACCAGCGCGTCGCTCGTGGAGGCGAGCTGCGCGATGCCGTGGGCGCCCCACTCGCAGCGGACGGCCCACCCCCGCTGGTCGAAGAACGATTCGGACAGCTCCGGACGCGGCATCAGGGCCGCCCCTGCTGCCGGGCGAACCAGAGGACGGCGGCGAACCCGGCGGCGCACAGGGCGCACAGCGTGAGCCAGAGGGCGCGATTGTCCGAGCCCACCGTCAGCGCGACGAACAGCGTCACCATGACCAGCGCGAAGAGGATCTGGGCGGCGCAGCCCAGGAACGCATCGGGCTCGCGGTCGGACGGCTCGATCGGCAGCGGCGCGATTTCCGCGGTGCGCCGGCGGGGCACAGGGGCGCTCGCCTGCGCCGCCGGCTGGGCCATCTCGCGCACCAGCCGGTCCAGCTCAGGGGCGTACGCCGCCAGCGCCTGCGGCCCGTGCTCGGCCAGCAGGCGCTGCACCTCGACGAGGCGCTGCGGGTCGGCCGCCAGCCGGCGCTGGAGATCGGGCCCCCGGCGCTCGATCAGCGCCTGGGCACCCAGCTCGCGC
>CALJIC010000167.1 GCA_937974195.1 uncultured Roseiflexaceae bacterium
CGGGCTGCTGCTGAGCACCTAGGGGGAGAGTGTCGTCCGGCGGGTGGCCGAGACGTACCCGCTGAGCGCCGCGCTGCTCGACCGGGCGCGCTTCTTCGCGGGCGCGCTCGAGCTGGAGTGGGCCCTGGCCGGCGTCCGCGAGCGCGATGTCGCGATGCTCCTCGTGCACCTCGGCCGCGCCCGCGACGCCCAGCCGATCGGGATGCCGTAGAAAGGGGCCGCTCGCGCGGCGGTAACAGGGCGCATCTCGCCCGCGTTGTCGCGGATGATAGGCGCAGGCGATGCCTGAGCGATGAATCTGGAGCTAGGAGGGCCGATGGCGAACCACATGCGCGTGACGCTGGAGCTCGGCCCGAGGGGCAAGAAGGCGGTGGTGGTGGCGGCGGACTGGCCCGGCCTCTCGCGCGGGGCCGCGACCGAGGCGGCGGCGCTCGAGCGCCTGCGCGCCTACCTCCCGCGCTACGTGCCGGTGGCGAGGCTGGCCGGGATGGAGGACGCATTTGCGGCGGCCACCGACCTCGCGGTGATCGAGCGCTACCCGGGCACTGGCTCAACCGACTTCTGGGGGATCTCGTTCGCGTTCTCGGGCCACGACACGCAGGCCATGTCGCGCGACGCGCTGGAGCGCGAGCTCGCGCTGCTGCGGGCGTGCTGGCGCTGGTTCGACGCCGTGCGCTCGCGCGTGTCGGCCGAGCTGCGCCGCGGCCCTCGCGGCGGCGGGCGCGACCGGGAGCAGATCGTCCGCCACACGCTCGCCGCCGAGCGCGACTGGGCGAGGAAGCTGGGCCTGCGCCCGTCCGAGGAGGATCTGCGCACCGACGAGGGCGTGCGGTCGCACCGCGAGGCCTATTGCGAGGCGATTCGGGCGCTGCACGCCGAGGGGCGCCCGGCGCGCACGTGGCCGCTGCGCTTCTTGATCCGGCACACGGCGTTTCATACGCTCGACCACGCCTGGGAGATGGAGGACAAGGACCTGACCGCGCGCGCGTGAGGCGCGGAGCCCGGGGGGACGGCGATGCCCAGATATGTGATCGGACCGGAGGTGGTGCGCCGCCTGGCGCAGGAGCGGGCCGCGGTCGCCGCGGCGCACCGGCTGGTCGCCCCGACGCTGCTGCGCTCGCAGCTGCTCGCGCAGCTGTACCGCGCGGTGCGCCAGGGCGAGCTGACGAGGCAGGAGGCCGAGCGGCAGCTCGCCTACATGCGCCGGCTTCAGATACGGCTGCTCGGCGACCGCGTGCTGCAGAGCGAGGCCTGGAAGGTCGCCGAGCAGCTCGGCTGGCCGGACACGTTCGACGCCGAGTACGTGGCGCTGGCCCGGCTCCAGGCCGACGCCCTGATCACCCTCGACGCGCGGCTGGCCGCCGCGGCCGCGGGCCTGGTGCCGGTGGCCCCGTTCGAGGCGCTGCTGGAGGCGTAGCGGCGCGCGGCGCCGGCTCAGGGCGCCGGCGGCCCCGCGCTGACGCGGGCGAGCATCTCCTCGATTGAGCCCCGTGCCCCGAAGATCGCCTCGAGCCACCAGGTTGCGCCGGCCTCGGCGTAGGCGGCGGGGAGGGCGCGGTCGCCGGCGGCCGAGACCCCATCGACGACCACCTCGAGCGGGGGGCCATCGCCCCGGTGCTGGCGGAGCAGGGCGACCTGCTCCGCCAGCCGCTCGGGCGGCTTCGTGATCTGGCAATGCTCGTCGACCGTGCCGACGATCCAGCCGTCCCAGCGCGCGGCCCGGCGCAGCGCCGCGGGGCTATCGCCGCCGATCCAGATCGGAACGCGGGGCCGCTGCGCCGGCGTGGGGACGAGCCGCGCCGCCTCGGCCCGGTAGAAGCGCCCCCGGTGCGTGACCGGCTCGCCGGACCAGAGGCCCGTCATCAGCTCGAGGCCCTCGTCGAGCATCGCGGCCAGCGTGCGGGCGTCGGTGGGGTCGCCGAACGGCGCCAGGTCGAAGTCGACGCCCAGGCCCGTGCCGAAGATGACCCGCCCCTCGCTCAGCAGGTCGAGGGCGGCGACGGTGCGGGCCAGCAGCTGGGGGCGGTAGCGCGGCAGCGGGGCGACGGCGGTGATCAGCCTCAGCCGCCGCGTGGCCGCGGCGACGGCGCTCAGCGTGACCCAGGGGTCGCCGGTGCCATAGGGGAAGAGCAGGTGATCCCAGAGGGCGAGCGCCTCCCAGCCGGCCGCCTCCGCGGCCTGGGCGAGCCGCACGACCTCGCGCGGGTTGCTGTAGGCCCCGAACGGCACGACCTCGATCCCGTAGCGCATCGAACGCCTCCTTCGCCTCAGAACGCGCCCACGCTGCACGCGTAGTACACTGTCGCGCAGAGGATACCACGGCGCGCGAGGGGCGAGGACGGCGGTGGAGCTGGCCGCGCGCCGGCCTTCGCGCACGGCATCCAGAAGCGCGACCGGCTGGTGTCCCGGCTGAATCTTGCCATCTTGAGGAGGGAGGAGCGACGATGGCGGCGCCAGAGCCTCGGGTGACGCGGTGGAGCGGGCCAGCGCCCGATGAGGCGGCCCTGCTGCGCCAGTATGCGGCGGAGGGTCTGCGACCCTACCAGTGGGCGAACGGGCCGAGGGACGTCTACGCCGCCCACGCCCACCCGTACCACAAGGTGCTGTACGTCGTGCGCGGCAGCATCACCTTCGGGCTGCCGGGGCGCGGCGAGGCGCTCGAGCTCCGCGCGGGCGACCGGCTCGATCTGCCGGCGGGCGTGGTGCACGACGCGGTCGTCGGGCCGGAGGGCGTGGTCTGCCTGGAGGCCCACCGGGCGGAGTGAGCGGCCAGCGGGGGGAGGGATCGCCTGCCGCCGCGCGAGTCCGCGCGGCTAACACGATTGTCATTTCCGATCCGCTTTCGTAGAGACATCCCGGTCATCTCCCCGTGCTACACTCGGGGCGTAGCTACCTGTCGAACGGCGCAACGGAAAGGATCTCTATGCGACCGACACGACTTGTGCTCCTCGCCCTGCTGCTCGCCCTGGCCGCGCTTCCCGCGCAGGCGCAGGCGCAGGCCGAGCAGCGCTGCTTCCCCGAGACAGGCCAGTGCATCGCCGGCCCGATCCGCGCCTACTGGGAGCGGAACGGCGGCCTCGCCGTCTTCGGCTTCCCGATCACCGCCCAGGCCGCCGAGACCGTCGAGGGCACGACGCTCCAGGTGCAGTGGTTCGAGCGCGACCGGCTCGAGATCCAGCCGGACGGCCAGGTGACGGCCGGGCGGCTCGGCGTCGAGCGCCTCGAGCAGCTCGGCGCGCCCTGGCAGCAGGGCCCCGGTGTGCCCGCCGGCCCCGGCTGCCTCGCCTTCCCCGAGACCGGCCACCAGGTCTGCGGGGCCTTCGCCGCCTACTGGCGCGCCAACGGCGGCCTCGAGCGCTTCGGCTTCCCCGTCACGGGCGAGTTCACCGCCGAGCTGGAGGGGCGGCCCTACACTGTCCAGTACTTCGAGCGGCGCCGCTTCGAGCTGCACCCGGAGATCGCGCCGGACGCCGTGCTGCTCGGGCTGCTCGGCCGCGAGGTGCTCGACGCGCGCCAGGGCCAGCCGCCGGCGCCGCAGCCGCAGCCGCAGCCGCCGCCGCAGCCGCCGCAGCCGCCGCAGCCGCCCGCCCCGACCTACAACAACTGCCAGGCCGACCCGAACCCCGACGCCGCGCCCAACTACCCGGTGCGGATCGTGCAGATCGACAAGCGGGCCGAGACGGTGACGCTCCAGAATGTCAGCGGCGAGAGCGTCAACCTGGACGGCTGGATCATGTGCAGCATCAGGGGGAACCAGCAGCACCCCATCGGCGGCGTGCTGGCGCCGGGCGAGACGAAGGCCTTCGATGGCCCGGTCGGCAACATCTGGAGCAACAGCGAGCGCGACGACGGGGCGCTCTACAACCCGCAGGGCCAGCTGATCAGCTACTGGCGCGACTAGCTGCTCACTGAGAGCAGAGCGGCTTCGGGGCCAGCCTCTCCAGCGAAGAGGCTGGCCCCGTGCTGTGCGCCCGCCTCGCGGCGGCGGTCTGTGCTACGATGGAGCCATGACGCCACCCGCAGGAACACGCCCCGCGCTGAGGCCGACCCGGACGCTGCCCGACGGCTACCGCCCCGCCGGCAGCATCGACCTGTCGAAGAACGCGCCGGCCCAGCTCGGCCTGAGCCTCGCCGGCGTCGCCCTCTTCTTCCTCTTCGGCGCCGGCTTCGCCTGGGCGATCGGGCGCCTGCGCCAGGACATCGACGGCATCAGCTGGTCGTTCGGGGCGGGCGGCCTGCTGCTCGGCGCCCTCGCCCTCGTGGCGACGACGGCGGCCGTGGTCGTGCTGCACGAGGCGGCCCACGGCCTCTGCTTCTGGCTGCTCACTGGCGAGCGGCCGCGCTACGGCTTCAAGGGGGCCTACGCCTACGCCGCCGCGCCCGACTGGCACTTCCCGCGGGGCGCGTACGCGGTCGCCGGCGCCGCGCCGCTGGTGCTGCTCAGCCTGGGCGGCCTGCTGCTCGCGCTCGTCGCGCCGCCGGGCGCGCTGCCGCTCCTGCTCTACGCGCTCACGATGAACGCCGCCGGGGCGATCGGCGACATCCTGGTCCTCGGCTGGGTCGCCGCGAGCCCGCGCGGCGCGCTCTTCCGCGACCGCGGCGACGCCGTCGAGCGCTTCGTGCCGGGCGACTGATGGGGTGGATCATCGGGTTTCTGCCGTAACCCTACCGGCGAGACCCCTGGGCCAATGCCAATAGATGGCATCACAGCATCTTCTCCCACAACCAACCTGCGAAGTGCAAGCTCTTTTCTACATGACATCCATGTAGAGTGTGGCCACTGAGTCAGAACGGGGGAGACGATGGCTTTGCAGAAAGTACTGCTCTCCGGTGAGTCAATCGCTGCCGGCGCAGAAAAGCGGTTGCCCCCTTCGCTGGATGTGAGCGAGTGGGATCGACTACACTTCCACATTTCAGCAGGACAGCGGAGCGTGGCGAACCTCCGCGTGCGTGTTCTCTTTGGCACAACAGTCGGCAACAAAATCCTCCTGGCTGATAGCACTATTTGGTTCGAGGATAGTGTCAACGAGCGAGAGTTCTCCTTCGCAACTTCCAGCCCGTACAATGGTACGGGCTTTATCATGAGCGTCCCTGTCGTCGCACCACTGCTATATGATGTGATCCTGACAAACACGGGAACCGAAGACCACCCCGAGATCTACGTGACCGTGTTTGCTCAGGAGATCTAGAAGCGACGACAAACCACACCTCCGACGAGAAGCGGCCCATCGCCCCTGCGATGGGCCGCCGCATGCCTCAGGCGCGGGCGGCGGGGAGCACGGCCCAGATGGTCGTCCCCTGGCCGGGCGTGCTGGCGGCCCCGATCTGGCCGCCCATCGCCTCGACCAGCCCCTTGGCGATCGAGAGGCCCAGGCCGACCCCGCTGCCATCCCGCGCCGAGTCGGCCCGGTAGAAGCGCTCAAAGATGTGGGGCAGATGCTCGGGCGCGATCCCGCAGCCGGTGTCGGCGACGCTCACCCGCACGCCGCGGCGAAGCGGCTCGGCCGTGAGCGTGATGCGCCCCCCCTGCGGCGTGTGGCGTAGGGCGTTGTCCAGCAGGATCAGCAGCACCTGGCGCAGGCGCTCCGCGTCGGCCCGCACGACCCCGCCCGCCGGGCCGAGCTCCACGGCCACCCCGCGCTCGGCGCCGAGCCTGGCCGCCTGGCGTTGCAGCTCGGCTAGGAGCGCGTCGAGGG
>CALJIC010000168.1 GCA_937974195.1 uncultured Roseiflexaceae bacterium
GCTTCAGCCAAGCGATTGACAGCCCCTAGCGCCGTGTGCCATAATAGCGCGTCAGCACGCCACAGCCGAGTGCCATCCCCTGCGGAGCAGCCGTTGAAGCGCCGCGCAAACACAGAAGAGGCCACGGTATGCGTGAGTACTACACCAAGCAGCTTCAGCAGATCCACGACAACCTGCTGCGCATGGGCAGCCGCGTCGAGCACGCCGCCGCCGACGCGCTGCGGGCACTCGCACGCTGGGATACGGACCTCGCGCAGCGCGTGATCGCCGAGGACCACGAGATCGACAGCCTGCGCGCGGCGATCGAGGAGTCGATTCTGGAGGTGATCGCCAGGCAGCAGCCGGTGGCCACCGACCTGCGCCGGCTGCTGGGGACGATCGCTATCTCGACCGAGCTCGAGCGCATGGGCGACTACGCCAAGGGCATCGCCAAGCGCGTCACCCGCAACATGCGCGCCCCGGTGCTCGTCGAGGCCCCGCCCGAGCTGCACCGCATGGGCGAGGCCGCGCAGCACATGCTGCACACTAGCCTGGACGCCTTCGTGCGCCTCGACGCCGACCTGGCGCGCTCGCTGGTCGCCGAGGACGAGAAGGTCGACGAGCTGCAGGACCGGGCGGTGGCCACGCTGCTGGACCAGGCGCGCGCCGACCCGAACAAGCTCGACGGCGTCTACAGCCTGCTGGACATCGCGCACGTGCTCGAGCGCATGGCCGACCGCACCACCAACATCGCCGAGCGCGTCATCTTCATCGCGACGTCCGCCACCGAGGAGCTCAACCCCTGAGGCGCATCACCGCACGCGCTCCCATTCGGAGGCCTGTATGGAGAGCGATGTCGCACGCGCGCACGTGATCATCTCCGGACGTGTGCAGGGAGTCAACTTCCGCGCCAGCACCCGCGACCAGGCGCGCGCCTGCGGCGTCTCGGGCTGGGTGCGCAACCTGGACGACGGGCGCGTCGAGGCGGTCTTCGAGGGGCCGCGCCCCGCGGTCGAGCGGATGGTGGACTGGTGCCACAGAGGCCCGGCGTGGGCGCGGGTCGACCAGGTGCAGGTGCAGTGGCAGCAGCCCACCGGCGATGAGCGCGGCTTCAGCATTGTCTGGTGAGGGGCCGCGGGCGCCCGCCTACGGCAGATTGCCCAGCTTCAGGACGCTCAGCACGCTCGAGTAGTCATCGGTCCACACCGGCGCCCCGGGCGGCGCCGTGAGCTCGTACCAGCGCCCCGTCGCGGCGAGCGGCGCCAGCACCTCCGGCTCGCGCGCCAGCACGACCCACTGCGAGCCGCGCTTGCCGCGCGCCGCCTCCTCCTCGCTCACCTCCAGATCGTCCTGCGCCAGAGCCGCAAGCCCGCGCTCGCTGGCCAGCGCCGCCAGCACCGGCCGCAGGTCGAAGTACTGGTTCGAGATGTGAAACGCGATCGCGCCGCCCGGCGCGAGGCGCTCCAGGTACAGCCCCAGCGCCTCGCGGGTCATCAGGTGGATCGGGATCGCGTCCGAGGTGTAGGCGTCCATCACCAGCAGGTCGTAGCTTCCGGCGGGCGCCTCCTCCAGCTTCAGCCGCGCGTCGCCGAGCACGACGCGCACGTCCACTCCGCACTCGCTGAGAAAGCTGAAAAAGCGCCCGTCGCGCGCGATCTGCTCGACCAGCGGGTCGATCTCGTAGAAGGTCCACTCCTGTCCCGGCCGCCCGTAGCACGCGAGCGACCCCACCCCCAGCCCGACCACCGCGACGCTGCGGCGCGTCGGCCCGAGCTGCTCGAAGAGCTGGCCCGCCGGCCCGCTCGGGTAGAAGTAGCTCAGCGGCACCCGCCGCTCCGCCGGGTCGAGGCTCTGCATGCCGTGCAGCGTCGTGCCGTGCGCCAGCAGGTGAAACCGCCCCGACGGGTCGAGCAGCACGCGGTGGATGCCGAAGAAGCTCCGCGCGGCGTAGAGCACCCGCCCCTGGTCGCTGACGTACAGGCTCGACGCCAGCAGGATCGCCGCGACCCCCAGCCCGAGGCGCAGCGGCCGCCCGGCGAAGGTGAAGCACAGCGCGGCCGGCAGCGCGAACATCAGGCCGAGGCCGGCCGGCTCGCTCCCCAGCCCGACGCGCTGCACCGCCAGCACCAGCCCGGCCGTCAGCAGGCCCAGGCCGAGCGGAAGCGCCACATCCAGCCACCGGCCAGCGACGAGCGATGGACGGCCGGCCGGATGCGCGTCCTCCACCGGCGGCGCGGGCGCCTGCTCCTCATCGGCCGCCGGCCGCCGGTCGCTAGCCGGCAGCAGCAGGCACACCAGCACCAGCACCAGCGGATACTCCACGACCGTGGTGAACAGCAGCGGCGCGACGATCGCGTTGAATAGGCCGCCCAGCACGCCGCCGACCGACAGCCACAGGTAGAACTCGGTCAGCTGCTCGGGCGGCGGCCGGTCGCGCGCCAGCTCGCCGTGGCACACCATCGCCGCCACGAAGAACACCAGCAGGTGCAGCGGCATGAGCAGCTCGAGCGGCGCCGTGGCCTGCGCCGCCAGCACGACCGTCAGCAGCAGCAGGACGATCGGCAGCGCCCGCACCATGCCCGCGTGCGGGAAGACCTCGCCGCTGAACGTCAGCACGAACGTCAGCAGGTAGAGCGCCAGCGGCAGCGTCCACAGCAGCGGGATCGGCGCGATGTTGGTCGAGAGGTAGGTCGTGACGCTCAGCATCAGGCTCGACGGCGCGAACGCCAGCAGCACCCAGCGCGCCCGCCGGGCCACAGACAGCGGCACAGCAGGCCGCCCCAGCGCCTCAGCCAGCCGCCGGTCGCCGTTCGATCGCCACACGACCCAGGCGCAGCCGAAGGTCAGCAGCGCCAGCACGACGTAGCCGGCGGCCCACACCTGGCTCTGGGCCGCCAGGCTGAGCGTCGGCTCGACGAAGGTCGGGTAGGCCAGCAGCGCCACGATGCTCCCGACGTTGCTCGCCGCGTACAGCGGGTAGGGGTCGGCGGCCATGCGGTGCCGCGTCCGCACGACCCAGGCCTGCAGCAGCGGGCTCGTCGTCGCGACGACGAAGAACGGCAGCCCCACCGCAACCGCCAGCAGCCCCAGGAACCACCACACCGGCGTCTCCTCGGCCGGCGGGCGCCACCCCTCCGGCACGCCGATCGGAAGCACGAGCAGCGGCAGCAGCAGCAGAGCCGCGTGCAGGGCCGCCTGCCGCCGCACGCCGAGCCAGCGCGTCGTGAGGTGCGCGTAGCCGTAGCCCGCCAGGAGCGCCGCCTGGTAGAACAGCACCGCCGTATTCCACACCGCCGGCGATCCGCCCAGCAGCGGCAGCGCCATGCGGGCGAACATCGGCTGCACGACAAACAGCAGCGTCGCGCCGACAAACATCGTGAGCGCAAAGAGAACGGGCACGGGGACCTCCGGGAGGGACAGTTCTAGCGCCGCAGCTGCTCGGCGACGGCCGCGAGCTCGTCGGTCGGGAAGGGCGGTGTCACATAGGCGATCGCGCGCGTGAAGCCGAGCGCCGCCCACGCATCGAGGGCCGCGGCCGGGTCGTGCGCGAGATCGCGCCACGCCGCGAGGACCGAGAGGTCGAAGCCGCGCCGGTCGCGGCCGCGCTCGGCCAGGCCGGCGTCGAGCGCCGCGAGCTGCTGCGGGAGGCGCTGGCGGTCGCGCCAGTGGAGGTTGAGCCCGTCGGCGTAGCGCCCGGCGAGGCGGCACAGCTGCGCGCCGTGCGCCCCGACGATGATCGGCGGGCGGGGCGTGGGCGGCGGCGCGACGATCGCCCCGTCGAGGCGGTAGTGCTCGCCGTGGAACGTGACCGGCTCGCCGCTCCACAGCAGCGGGATGATCTGCAGCGCCTCGGCGAGGCGCGCGGTGCGCTCCGCGCGCGTCCCCTGGTCCAGGCCGAAGATCGCCTGCTCGTACTCCCAGCCCCCGCCGCCGATGCCCAGCTCGAGCCTGCCGCCGGCGATCTCCTGGAGCGTCACGGCGATCTTCGCCAGGCGCCCGGGGTGGCGGTTGGTGTTGTTCGCCACCAGCGGCCCGAGCCGGATGCGCTCGGTCGCCTGGGCCAGGCCGGCGAGCGCCGTCAGCCCCTCGACCACCGGCTCGCGCGGGTCACGCCACGAGACGTAGTGGTCCCACAGCCACAGCGATTCGTACCCGAGGGCGTCGAGCAGGCGCGCCGCCTCCAGCAGCTCCCCGTAGCGCGCCCCCATGGTGCCGAGGCAGATACCGAGCGGGATCATCCTTCACCTGACACAGCTGATGCGGCGCGCGTATTGTAGGTTGCGGCGCTGCCGGTGTCAACGCGGCCCGTATCCGCTTGCGTGGTACAATAGGCCATTCAGGAGGGAGCAACCGATGACGATACGCATCCTGCTTGTCGACGATCACAGCGTTGTCCGCCAGGGGCTGCGGATGTTCCTCTCGCTCGACCCCGAGCTCGAGGTGGTAGGCGAGGCCGCGGACGGCGCTGAGGCCCTCCAGCGCGTGCGCGAGCTCCAGCCGGACGTCGTGCTCATGGACCTGCTCATGCCGGTGATGGACGGCGTCACGGCCATCGGCGCCATCCGCCGCGAGCACCCCGACGTGGAGGTCATCGCGCTCACCAGCGTCCTCGAGGACGCCTTGGTGATCGGCGCGGTGCGCGCCGGCGCGATCGGCTATCTGCTGAAGGACACCCACGCCGACGAGCTGTGCCGCGCGATCAAGGCCGCCGCCGCCGGGCAGGTCCAGCTCTCGCCGCAGGCCGCCGCGCGCCTCATGCGCGAGGTGCGCGCCCCCGAGAGCCCCGAGGCGCTCACCGAGCGCGAGACCGATGTGCTGCGCCTCCTCGCCCAGGGCCGCGCCAACAAGGAGATCGCCGCCCTCCTGCAGATCGGCGAGAAGACGGTCAAGACGCACGTCAGCAACATCCTGGCGAAGCTCAACGTCCAGAGCCGCACGCAGGCGGCGCTCTACGCCGTCCGCATCGGCCTGGTGGCCCCCGACCAGCTCGGCGAGCAGCTCTGATGCCACGCCGGCCCTCCACATCCCCGCGCCCGGCCCCCACCGGCCTCGGCGCCGATGCGCTCTCCCACCTGTTCGAGTCCTCGCTCGACGGCATCCTGGTGGTCGACGCGCAGCACAGCATCCGCTACGCCAACCCGGCCGCCGCCGAGATCGCCGGGACCACCCGCGAGCAGCTCGCCGCGCAGGATCTGCTCGCGCTCTTCCCCCAGGCCGAGCGCGCCGATCTCACCGCACACCTCGCCATCGGCCCCGGCGTCCGCTCGGAGCGCCGCTCCACCACCGTCGTGCGCCCGGACGGCGAGCGCCGCGAGGTCGAGTACACAGTGACCGGCGTCGGCGGCGAGCACGAGCCGCTGGCCGTCATCACGCTGCACGACGTCACAGAGACGCGCCGGGTGCTGCGCTGGACGGCGGCGCTCGCCCAGGTGGCCTCCAGCGTCGCCTACGCCGGCACGCTCGAGACGACCCTCAGCGCGCTGGCGCGCACGATCGTCCGTGTCACCGGCGGCGCCGCCTGCACCGTCGTGCTGATCGAGGACGACGACCGCCACTCGTGGCGGGTCGCGGCGTCGTTCGGGCTCCCCGAGGGCTACGTGCAGGCGCTCGAGGCGGTGTGGCGCACGGGGGTGCTGCTGCCGTCGGTGGACGCCTACGAGCAGCGGCGGCCGGTGGTGCGCAGCGACGTGCGCCGCGAGATCGCCGGCGACCCGCGCTGCGCGCCGCTGCACCCCTTCCTCGATGCCGTCACGTGGGACACGCTCGTGGCGGTGCCGCTGGTGGTGCGCGGCCAGGCGGTGGGCTCGCTGGTCGGCTACTACACGCCCGAGCAGGCGCCGCGCGAGGACGACATCGCCTTCCTCAGCATCATCGCCGATCAGGCGGCCGTCGCCGTGGAGAACGCGCGCCTGTTCGTCGAGGCGCAGGGCAAGGCGGCCCTCGAGGAGCGCCAGAGGCTCGCCCGCGAGCTGCACGACTCGGTCTCGCAGGCGCTCTACGGCATCGCGCTCGGCGCCCGCACCGCCCGTGAGCTGCTCGAGCGCAACCCGCCGCAGGCGATCGGCCCCATCGATTATGTCGCCTCGCTCGCGGAAGCCGGCCTGGCGGAGATGCGCGCCCTGATCTTCGAGCTGCGCCCCGAGTCGCTCGAGGCGGAGGGCCTGGTGGCCGCGATCGCGAAGCAGGCGGCCGCGCTCCGCGCCCGCCACAGCATCGAGGTCGAGACGTCCCTCGACGACGAGCCGGACATCCCGCTGCACGTCAAGGAGGCCCTCTACCGCATCGCCCAGGAGGCGCTCCACAACATCGTCCGCCACGCGCGCGCCACGCTGGTGCACGTGTCGCTGCGCCCCGAGGGCCAGCACGATCCCTCAGAGCACGGCGAGACAGGCCCAGCGGCCCCCACGCGGCCCACCTGGCTGGTGCTCGAGGTCCAGGACAACGGCCAGGGCTTCGAGCCGGAGGGCCCCTTCCCCGGGCACCTCGGCCTGCGCTCGATGCGCGAGCGGGCAGCCATCCTCGGCGGCACGCTCGAGATCCACAGCGCCCCCGGAGCCGGGGCGCGCGTCACCGCCCGCATCCCCATTAGCAGATAAACTCGGCGCCGGCACTCCACGCCAGTACCCCCGCCGCGTCGCGCACCTGACCGCCCACGACGGGACCGGCGGGGACTTCGCAGATCGCCCTCCGCCACCTATACTCGCGGTGTACGACACGCCCGGAACGGGATGTGGAGAAGGGCGCAGCAAGGGATCGCCCCTCCCGCGAAGACGCAGCGCCCCGTCCGCGCCAATCGACCGACTTGCTGGAGGAGCCCATGACATCTCAGCCCGCGCCTTCCGACCAGATCACGAACCAGGTCATCGCCGTTGGCACGCTGGACCGCCAGTGGCGCAACGGCCGCGAGAGCACACGGATCGCCTCGCGCAACGCGCTCCACGGCCACGAGGAGCAGATCGTCATCCAGGTCCCCTCGCCGTTTGGCCGGGTCTACGCCCTGCCGCTCCGGCTCGACGGCACGTCCGCGGGCTCCGCGCTGCTGGAGCAGGCGCAGATCGGCACACGCCTGCGCGTCACCGGGCGGCTGGTCTGGTCGCAGCGCTCCCCCGCGCGCCACGCCGGGACGGAGCGCACCAGCCAGCCCACCGGCGAGCTCGCCTTCTGCGTCTCGGCCGTTGGCGAGCCCACGCCCGACGACGAGCCGGGGTGCGATGTGTGGCTCTCCGGAGTCGTGATCGGCCCGGCGCGCGTCGTGCGCCACCCGCAGAAGCGCGCGCTCCTGCTGGCCCAGACAGCGCTGCGCGTGAGCGTGGAGCGGCAGCGCCGGGGCAGCCGCGCCCGGCTGGTCGAAACCGAACGCGTGCCGGTCGTCGTCCCGCTCGATCACCCGGACGCGCCGAACCTGCTGCGGCCCGGGAACGAGGTGCGCCTCGAGGGGATGCTCGAGCGCGTGCTGGTGACCCGGCGCGGGCCGGAGGTCGATCAGGCACTGGCCGCGCTCGACGCCGAGTGGCACGCGCAGCGCGCGGGGCTCGAGGGCCAGGCGGAGGCGCTGCGCGCCGCAGAGCGGCGCTACCTCGGCCGGCGGCGCAGCCTCACCGAGGTGGTGCACAGCCGCGTCGTGGCTGGCTACGTCGAGCTCATCTCGGGGGCGCCGGCGACGCTGCGGGAGGTCCAGGCCATGCGCCAGGCGTCGCTGCGCAGCCGCAGCGGCCACAGCGAGCAGCCGCCAGCTGATGCGGCGGCCGCCGATTCGGAGTGAGCGCCAACAGGCGCTGCCCAATCGTTATTCCTGGCCGCCGGTGCCCTGGGTGACGCACCCGCCTTCCACCCATACGAAGAGCGGCTCCGCCACCCGCGCACCGTCGGCCTCGAATAGCCCGCGGCGGACACCGGGCGTCCCACGCCCACCCCGCCGCACGCACACCCACAACACCAATAGCCTCGATAGCTCCGCCGGGCGCCGGCGCTCACCGCCCTCGCCTTCCGGAGAACACTCCTGCGCGGCTCGCCCGCGCTCCTAGCACACACCCTCTCACCGCCCGCGGGCCGGTCACTGCATCGCCGCCCGCCGGCGCGCCGTGATCGGCTCCTTTCGACGACCCGCTTTGTAGTCAGAAGGAGCCTGCCATGCCATTCTTGTAGAACAGCGGATCACACGCTGTGATCTGCAGCGGAGCGACACAAGCTCCCCAGCCCACCCTTGTGTGCCACCCGACGAGCGCGTACCGCCGCTGAGCGGCGCACAAGGGATCGTGGAGGGCCAACAGCCCTCGCGATGATCGTGCCTCTGCGGCGCTGGTTGCTGCCAAACGCTGCGACGAGCGCCGCGATGAGAACAACAGAAACGTTCGTCCGCCCCCCGAGCAGGGACACCCATGTCACATTGGTGTCCCGCTGGGGGCGCGCGATGGCATGGTGTGACCCTGCTCTCCAATCCAATGGAGAAGTCAACCATGCTGAACATCCCGGTCACTCGCACGAGCCTCCCCAACCGCGTCGTCTGCGGTGAGATCGACCCGGCCATCGAGATCGCGCTCAACCGCAACCCGCAGCCCTGGTTCGACGACATCATCTGCCACGGCCACAGATGCGGCCTGCTGGCGCCGATCATCAACGGGGCTCACGTCCTGATCACCGCGCAGGAGCTGGCCCGCTTCATCAGACGCAACACGACCTTCGGCACACGCCCGATCCGCCTGCTGAGCTGCTGGGCGGGCAGGGACCCGAACGGCTTCGCGCAGCAGCTCGCGGATCTGCTGCGCGTCCCGGTGCTCGCTGCGGCCGACCGGGTCGAGGTTTACCACTTCGAGCCCGTGTCTCCAGACGAGCGGTTCCGGATGTTCTGGCCGACGCCGGTCGACGACGACTAGGCCCAGTCCAGAACCTTTCGCCTGCGGCTCCCCCGCGGCACATCGCCGCAGAGCCGAACAAAGGAACGTGGAGGGCTGTGCGCCCTCCACGCCTCTCCCGCCGCAGAGCGGCGGAAACACGAGAGGGCGCGGCCCTCAAGGGTGTGCATCTCGCAATGTGCGGGCGGCAAAGCCGCCCGCACACCTCAGAAGGAGTTGAGCCATGACATGGTACGCTGATCTCGAGCCGTGCACCTACTTCCCGGACGCATCGGACAGGCTGCTGGCCGTCGGCTGGCTGGAGCAAGAGCATCCCTACACGCGCGGCCAGGCCAGCCCAGCGGTCATCGACCGCTTCGCGGAGCTGCTGCAGACCCAGGGGACGCACTTCCCGGCCGGATGCTTGGGGCTACACACGTGCTCGCTGTGCCCCGACGCGCCTGACGCGCATCGGGTGATCCCGCCATACACGCATCGCAACGGCAGGCGGATCTCGCTGGGGGTGACCAACCTGTTCGTCCCCGGCAACGGGGTGGTCTACGTCGCCCCGTCGCTGGCGCTGCACTACATGGTCGAGCACGAGTACCTGCCGCCGCAGGAGTTCTGCGACGCGCTGCTGAGCTGCCCGCCGATCGGCTCCGCGGAGTACTACCGGCTGTTCGAGCAGAACGGCCCCGCATGCTGGCGGGAGTGGGCGCGGCGCCGAGGAATGCCGGAGTAAGGGTGGCGCCACCTCGGGCACAGGAGCGCAGCGGTGAGCGAGAGAGCCCCGCACCAGGGAAAAGAGTAGGGAGCGAATGGGTGGCACCCATCCGCTCCCCGCGTGGGCTAGAATGGCTCCCCAAAGACGCGCTAGCTGGCGGCGCCCTGCAAGAGCTCCCGCGCGCGCTCGGTCTGCCCCTGCGCGACGAGCAGCTCGCACAGGCGCAGCCTGAGCCGCGACTGGTGCGCCTCCGTGCAGCGGCGGAGCGTCGCCTCTACACCGGAGGTCGCTAGGCGCGCCTCTGCGCAGCGCTCCTGCTCCACCAGGTGCCACGCCAGCGCGCAGCGCAGCGTCGTCTCCGTCTCCGGGTCGCGGGCGACAGCGAGGCCGGCGCGCAGGCAGTCCTCCACGGCCATGGGGGAGGCGCCGGTCTGCCGCTCGGCCTCGGCCAGGTGCAGATAGGCGGCCGCGCACCCTTTGTCGGCGGCGATCGCCTGGCGCGCCACCGCTGCCGCCTGCGGCCCATCGCCGAGCTCGATCAGCGCCGCGCTCCAGGCGGCGTAGACGGCGGCGCGGCCCGGCAGCAGGCCCGCCGAGCTGCGCAGGAGAACCTCGGCCTGACGCGCCTGGCCGCCCAGCAGCGCCAGCACGCCGCGCAGCGCCAGCACATCCGCCGACCAGGGGTGCATCACCTGCGCCACGCGCAGCAGCGCGTCCGCGTCGCCGAGGCGGCCGGCACGCAGGAGCCAGCCCGCCAGGTACAGCGCGGCGGCGCGCACGCCGAAGTTGAGCGCCACCACCGCCGCGAGCGCTCCGAGCAGCGGGGAGCGCCCCCACAGGAAACCGCAGACGAGGAGCAGCAGGAGCGGCGCTTCGGGGACCAAGAGCATCAGGCGACCGAACGTTGTGAGGCTGGGGAGCCTACCCCGCAACAAGGGGCTGATCCGGTCATTCGTCATCACCAGGGATCCTTTCGCTCATCTGCTCTTGAGGGCAGCATAACAAAGGCGTGTGACAGAAACTGTCACACGCCCGGCACCAGTTACAATTTTGTTATGACTGACGCGGTCGCCCTGCGGGCCACCTGCGCCAGCGCTCCGCGGGAGGCGTACAAGGCCGCTGGCTCCACTGGAGCTCTCTGCGGGAGGTTCGGAGGGCCTGCGGCGCCCCGAGATCCGTTTTCCCTCGCCGCTCTGCGGAGAGATGGAAAATAACGGAAAGGCTTCGCCCTCCCAAACCCCTCCAGCTCTCCGGGATTACAGAAATAGAAAGGGGAGGCGAAGCCTCCCCAAATCCAGATCGGCTCAGGGCCGCGCTACTTCTCGTACGGCTTGCCGACGGCCGCCGGCGGGCGGGCGCGGCCGATCACGCCGGCGAGCACGACGATCGTGATCACGTAGGGGAGCATCTGCAGGAACTGCGCCGGCAGGGCGAAGTCGAAGCCCTGGATCTTGATCTGCAGGGCGTCGGCCGAGCTGAAGATCAGCGCGCCGACCAACGCGCCGAAGGGCGTCCACTTCCCGAAGATCATCGCGGCGAGGGCGATAAAGCCGCGGCCGTTGGTCATCAGGTCGTCGAAGTTGAACGTCGCCTCGATCGAGAACCATGCGCCGGCCAGCCCGGCCACCAGCCCGGCGTAGAAGACGTTCATGTAGCGCAAGCGGTTGACATCGATCCCGACCGTGTCGGCGGCGCGCGGGTGCTCGCCCACCGCGCGCGTGCGCAGGCCCCACGCGGTGCGGAAGAGCAGCACGTGCAGCAGCGGCACCAGGATGAGCATCAGGTAGGTGATCGGCCGGTGGTTGAACAGGATCGGCCCGATCACCGGGATCTGCGAGAGCAGCGGGATGGGCAGCGCCGGCAGGGGCGAGCCGATCACCTGGCTCTCCTGGATCGGCAGAATCACATTGGTGCGCAGGAAGCCGGTGACGCCGACCGCGAGGATGTTGATCACCGTGCCGCTGATGATCTGATCGATCTTGAAGTGGATGGAGAGCACGGCGTGCAGCATCACGATCACCCCGCCGGCGAGGATGGCCGCGAGCAGCCCAAGCCAGCTCGACCCGAGCACGAGCGCGACGATGAAGCCGATGCACGCGCCGGTGAGCATGAGCCCCTCGATGGCGATGTTGACGACGCCCGAGCGCTCGCAGAGGATCCCGGCCAGCGCCCCGAGGGCGATCGGCGTCGCCAGGCGCACCATGCGCGCCAGCATGTCGACGATGTCGGTGCGGCTGCCGGCGATCGCCCACAGCAGAATTATCAGAATGACCGAGAAGATCAGCACGCCGACGTAGGGCGTCACCAGCTCGGTCGGCTGGCGGACGATCATGTACACCGCCGCAGCTATCAGCAGCGCGCAGATCACGCCGCAGGTGAGCACCGTCGGCAGCGGGATATCGACGAGCGGCGGGTCCGACGCACGGGCGCCGGGGTAGGTGATGCGCAGCGTCGAGATCTTATCGACGGCGACGTTCACGCTGACGAGGATGAACATCACCAGCGACACGACGATGCCGACGATGCCGACGCCGACCTGCCGGTTGAGCCGGAAGCCGCTCACCCCTGTCTCGCTACGCGCTAGCTGCATGGTAGAAGCTCCGTGTCCTGACCCGGTGACATGGCGACCAGGTGAGAAGGTGGCCAGAGTTGCCACGCGATCCGCGGCTCGCCGCTGGTGTACTGGCGCCTGAGATCGATCTCATCGCCCGGCCACGAGCTAGCCGCCCCACCCGCGTGTGAAGACCACCTGGCCCTCGCTCCGCCCGCGGATGCGGTAGATCCAGCGCACGATCTGCGGCGCGGCGATGAAGACGATCACCAGCGCCTGGACGATGTTGATCAGGTTGATCGAGATGCCGCTCTGCAGCTGCATCAGGCCGGCGCCGTTGCGCAGCGCGCCCCAGAACATCGCCGCCGGGATGATCCCGATCGGGTTGGAGTTGGCCAGCAGCGCGATCGCGATGCTGTCGAAGCCGTAGCCGCCGGTGAAGGCCGCCTTGTAGTTGTGCTCGAGCCCGAGGATCGTCACCGCGCCGGCGAGCCCGGCCAGCCCGCCGCTGATCACCATGGTCAGCACGATGTTCCGCGCGACGCTCATGCCTGCGTACTGCGCCGCGTCGGGGTTCGCGCCCACCGTGCGTATCTCGAAGCCGATGGTGGTCTTGTTCAGCAGCCACCAGATCAGCACCGCCATCGCCAGCGCGATCAGGAAGCCGTAGTGGAGCCGGTTCTCGGCGCCGAACATGTAGGGCAGCTCGGCCGACGGCTGGATGAACGGCGTGCGCGGCGCGGACGACGTCGGGTCGCGGAACGGCCCCTTGATCAGGTAGTCCGCCAGGCGGATCGCCACGTAGTTGAGCATGATCGTGGTGATCACCTCGTGGGCGCCGGCCTTGGCGCGCAGGAAGCCGGGGATGGCGCCCCACAGCGCGCCGCCGAGGACGCCGGCCAGCAGCGCCAGCGGCAGGTGTATGAAGGCCGGCAGGCCGACGATCATGTACCCGGCGACGGCCGAGAAGATCGAGCCCATGATGATCTGGCCCTCGGCGCCGATGTTGAACAGGCCGCCCTTGAAGCCGAGCGCCACAGCGAGGCCGGCCAGGATGTAGGGCGTGGCCTCGACCAGCGTGTTGGCGATCGCCCGCGGGTTGCCGAGCGCGCCGTTGAACAGGCCGCTGTAGGCCGCGCCGACGCTGGCGCCCGTGGCGAAGATGATCAGGGCGCCGATCGCCAGGGCTGTGAAGATCGCCAGCAGCGGCACCAGCAGGTCAGTGAGCAGCTGGCGCCAGTCGATGCCGGCACGTGGCGCAGCGTCGGTTCCGGTTGCCACGGCGTCATCTCCTCCAGAGTTGTTAGGACTGCGTTCTGGGCGGCCCGCACGCGCTTCGGGCCCGCCTGATCCGGACCAGCGCACCTATGCCTGCACCTTGGCATCCGCCGGCTCGGCGACCCGCTCCTCAACCACGCCGGCCATCAGCAGGCCGAGCCCCTCGCGAGTCGCCTCTTCGCGCCGCAGCAGCGCGATGATCCGGCCCTTGAACATCACCGCGATCCGGTCGGCGAGCGCCAGGATCTCGTCCAGCTCCGCCGAGACGAGCAGCACCGCCGTGCCCTCGTCCCGCTGGCGGATGATGTTCGTGTGGATGAACTCGATCGAGCCGACGTCGAGCCCGCGCGTCGGCTGGGAGGCGATCAGCAGCTTGATCGGGCGTGAGAACTCGCGCGCGATCACCACCTTCTGCTGGTTGCCGCCCGAGAGGTTCGCCGCGGGGACGAACGGGCTGGTGGTGCGCACGTCGTAGCTCTTGACCAGCTTCTCGGCGTTGTCCGCGATCGCCCGCTCGTCGATCACGATCCCTTCGGCGAACGGCTTGTGGTAGTAGCTCGACAGCACCAGGTTGTCGGCGATCGGGTAGCTGAGCACGAGCCCGTGCCGGTGGCGATCCTCGGGGACGTGGGCGCAGCCCGCCTCGAGCACCTCGCGCGGCGAGGCCCCGGTGATCACCTTGCCGAGCAGCCGCACCGTGCCGCTCTCCACCGGCCGCAGCCCGGTGATCGCCTCGACGAGCTCGGTCTGGCCGTTGCCCTGCACCCCGGCGATGCCCAGCACCTCGCCGGCGCGCACCTCGAGCGACAGGCCGTCCACCGCGACGAGCTTGCGGTCGTCCAGCACCGTGAGGTTCTCGACCTCGAGCACCGGCTCGCCGGGGTGCGCCTCGCCCTTCTGCACCGTGAGCACCACCTCGCGCCCGACCATCATGGCCGCCAGCTGCTCCTCGGTGGTCTTCGCCGGCTCCGTCGTGCCGACGACCTTGCCGCGCCTGAGGACGGTGATCCGGTCGGCGATCGCCAGCACTTCCTTCAGCTTATGGCTGATGAAGATGATCGACTTGCCCTGGGCCTTGAGCGTGCGCATGACGTCGAACAGCTCCTCGGCCTCCTGCGGCGTCAGCACGGCGGTCGGCTCGTCGAGGATCAGGATGTCGGCGCCGCGGTACAGGGCCTTGATGATCTCAGCGCGCTGCTGCACGCCGACCGGCAGGTCCTGGACGTAGGCCTCAGGGGGGACGGCCAGGCCGTACTGCTCGGAGAGCTCGCGCACGCGCTCGTTGGCCTTGCGCTCATCGAGCAGCAGGCCGTTGGTGATCTCCATGCCGAGCATCACGTTCTCGGCGACCGTGAGCGTGGGGACGAGCATGAAGTGCTGGTGGACCATGCCGAGCCCGAGGCTGATGGCGTCGCTGGGGCTGCGGATGTCGACCTGGCTGCCGTTGATGAAGATCTGGCCCTCGTCGGGCGCGTAGAGCCCGTAGAGGATGTTCATCAACGTCGACTTACCGGCGCCGTTCTCGCCGAGGAAGGCGTGGATCTCGCCGCGCTCGAGCGTGAAGCTGACGTGGTCGTTCGCCAGCACTCCGGGGAAACGTTTGGTAACGTCGCGCACTTCGAGGACGGGTGGCATAGCCGGCTCCTGCTAGCGCCAGGTTCGCGGGTGGCACGGTGGAGACGTTGGCAAGGCCTCACAGGGCGACTGGGCGGCAGAGATTATGATACCCGAGATCTATCGCTCTGTCACCCAGTCGCCCTGTCAGTAGCTACTCGACCGTGACGTCGGTCGTGATCGAGCCGTCGGCGAGGCCGGCCAGGGTCGCCTCGATCTGGGCCTTGGCCTCATCCGGGATCAGGCTCTCGGTGTCGTGGAACGGCGCCAGGCCGACGCCGTCGTTCGCGGCGTTGAAGAGCATGGTGCCGCCCTCGAAGTCGCCTTCCACCACATCCTTGATCGACTCGAACACGCCCACGTCCACGCGCTTGATGGCGCTGGAGAGGATCTTGTCCGAGCCGGGGGCGGCGCCGTTCTGGAAGGTGGTGACGTACTCGTCCTGGTCGACGCCGATCACGTAGATGCCGTCCTGGGCGGCGGCCTGGATGGCGCCCGAGCCGGTCTGGCCGCCGGCGCCGAAGATCACGTCCGCGCCCTCAGCGATGAAGCTGCGCGCCGCCTCCGCGCCGCGCGCGCGGTCGGTGAACGAGTCGATGTAGACCTGCTTGACGTCGATGTCCGGGTTGACCGAGCGGGCGCCGTTGGCGTAGCCCTTGACGAAGCGCTGCACGGCCGGGACGCCCTCGATGCCGCCGACCACGCCGATCGAGCCGCTCTCGGTCATGTGAGCGGCGAGCACGCCTGCCAGGTAGCCGGCCTCGTCCTCGGCGAACACGATGCCGCGCACGTTCGGCAGCGGCGGATCGTAGGCGAAGTCCACGATCGCGTAGCTGATATCGGGGTTCCGCTCAGCAGCGGCCGCCAGCGCATCGCCCATCAGGAAGCCGACGGCGATGATCATATCGAAGCCCTGATCGGCGAACTGCTGGAGGTTCCGGTCGTAGTCGGTCGGCGCCTGGGTCTCGATGTAGGCGATCTCGACGCCCAGCTCCGCCTCGGCGCGCTTGAGGCCCTCGTAGGCGTACTGGTTGAAGGTGCCGTCGTTGATCCGGCCGACGTCGGTCACCAGACCGACGCGGATTCTATCGCCCGAACCCTCGGCGGGCGCCTCAGTCGCCGCTGGCTCCTCGGTCGCCGCTGGCTCCTCGGTCGGGGCCGGAGCCTCAGTCGGCTCGGGCGCCTCGGTCGGGGCCGGAGCCTCCGTCGCTGCTGGCGCCTCAGTCGCCGCTGGTACCTCGGTCGCCGCCGGCGCGGCCGTCTGGCCGCCGCATGCGGCTAGCGCCGGCACGAGCAGCGCGAGCAGCAGCAGCGTGGTGGAGAGGGACTTGCGCATCTACTTCTCCTTCACTACAGGGATCTGTGAGCGTCGGCCCAGATGGCGACACTCGGGGAATCTACGATCGGCAAATGGGCATAGCCCATCGGAAAGGAAAGGCCCAATTACCGATAGCATGCACGCGGATTATAGCACAACCTGGTGATCTCTCTTTCACCGCGCGAGCGCGATAGTACGCTACAGGTTGCGGTTGGCCCAGGCCAGGAACTCAGAGACCGAGAAGACGCCGAGCAGGTTGCCGGAGACCTGGCCGCGCAGCCACTGGAGCGCGCCGGGGCGCTGGCCGCCGCCATCGGCGACGACGAGCGCCGGGCAGGGGTAGCACTGCTGGATATTGAGCACCAGGTAGGGGAACTTCTCGTCGACGCTGCCGGTGGACTGCTGCCACTTGACCTCGATCGCCAGGCCCTGCGGGTAGTCCGGCGCGCCGCGCACCCAGAAGTCGGTGAGCAGGGGAAGCCCGTAGATACTGTAGCCGATCGGGAACTGCGCCACGAACAGCCGCGACGGCCGCGGGCGGCGCTGGAGGCCCTGGAACATCGCCGTCTGCTCGGCCTCCGGCTCGGCCTCGATCGCCTCCTGGACGCTGAGCTCGACGTAGCCGCGCCCGGTGAGGACGCCGCGTATGGTCGACTCAGCGACGCTTCCAGTTGACTCGGCGCGCAGATGTCGTGACATAGCTCGCTGTGGCACTAGGGCGTTTCTGCGCATCAAGTGTACCATAGATCGCCGCTTATGTTATGCGGCGCCGGGAGCGCGGGGCAAGCCCTACTCTTCCGCCGCTCTGCGGCGGGAAAAAAGTTCTCGGAGGGCCTGCGGCCCTCCGAACCTCCCCGCGCCCGAGTGCGGCGCGAAATGGCTCTCAGTAGGCCTGCGGCCCTCCGAACTTCCCGGGTGCGGCGCGAAATGGCTCTCGGAGCGACCGCATCGCGCGAGCGACGCGCGCCGGTGTGCTGAGGCATGACCACGGGCGTGCGGTGTGTGGCGGCTTCGCTTTGGGGTCCAGGGGCGAAGCCCCTGGCCGTGGGGTGCCGGGGGCGACGGGACGCCCCCGGCCGCCTGCCGCGCGCAGCGGCACGCAGGTTGGGACCGGCACACGGCGCGGGAGCGAGGGCGTGGGACACCTTCCCGCTACCTGCCGCGCGAAGCGGCACGCGGGCTGTGACTGGAGAGGCGACCGCGTTGTAGGGGCGGAGGCGCGCGCAAGCGCGCAGCGGATCATGTGAGGCGTCGACCGGGCGACGCTGGTGCCCCAACGGGGTTGGAGTCGCGGGCGGCGGCCCGGCCGGCACGGCAGAGAACCGAGCGGGAAGGCGCCGCAGCCGCCGCCGGCGCCCCTTTTCCCCGCACGGCGCGCGCTCGCGCGCGACAGATCAGAAGTACCGGCTCAGGTTATCGAAGATCACGCCGATGTCGCCGGTGTCGCCCTCGACCAGCATCGTGCGCGAGAACTCGACGATGTGCTCCAGCATGGCGGTGTCGGCGTCCTCGCCGTAGGCCACCGGGAAGATGCTGATGCCGCTCTCCTCGAACTCCTCGCGCAGCTGGTCGAGCGTGATCGTGCTGGCGTTGTCCTGTCCGTCCGAGAGCAGCACGATCGCCCTGATGCGCTCGTCCTCCGTCGGCGGCAGCTCGTCGAGCAGCCGCTTGCCGGCCATCAGCCCGTCGTAGACCGCGGTCTTGCCGATCGGGCGCAGCTCGCGGATGGCGTCGCCGAGCTCGATGCGGTTCTCGCCGAGCGGCGCCGGCACCACGTCGACGCTCGCCTCGCTGGCGAACGACACCAGGCCGACGCGGTCCTCAGGCAGGATGCGGATCAGGAACGCCTCCAGGCCGGCCTTGACCATCTCGAGCTTCTCGCCCTCCATCGAGCCGGAGACATCCACGACCAGCACGATGTCGGCGCGCTTGCGGTTCTGCGCCCAGGTGTTCTTGGCCGCCACGATCACCTCGGCCGGCGGCACCGGCAGGACGCTCTGCACCCCCTGCGGGTCCACGCCGTAGGCGGGGCTGACCGGGTCGGCGAGCTGGACGTCCGGGTTGGCGGGGCGGAAGCCGTAGCTCATGGCCGCCCGCTGGCTCTCGGCGCTGAGCAGGAAGGCGTAGAACTCCCTGGCCGCCCGCTGCTCGAGCGGCGGCGCGTCGGCCATGATGATGTAGGGGTTATCGTGCCAGAAGGTGCCCTCCTTGGGGTAGATCGCCACCAGCGGCACCGGCGGGCTCGTCTTGTTGAAGTCGATCAGCGTGATCTCCTCCATGGGGAAGGCGCTGATGTAGGACGTGCCGAACTTGCGCATGTTCTCGCTGAAGATCAGCGTGTTGTAGCCGTAGTGCTTGATCCCCTGCCCGAGGGCGCGGACGAACTGCTGGCTCTCGGGCCGCTGCACGTCCTCGACGGTGAGGTCGCGCTGCTTGCCGACGGCCGCGTAGAACTCGGCGATCAGCGTCGAGAGCGCGGTGGTGCTGATCTCCGGGTCGGTGTGGCCCCAGCTGAAGCGCCCCCACTCGGGGTGGCCGTAGGCGCCCCAGCCCCGCTCGTCGTTGATCAGCGCGAGCATGTCGCTCCAGCCGATCGGCCTGTCCGGCCAGCCGAGGGCCTCGGCCATGGGCCGCCACATCGAGATCACCACCGGCGTCAGCACCAGCGAGTCGCTCGAGGCGGCCACGCCCTGGCTGCCGGTCTCCTGCTTCAGCACCTCCAGCCACGTCGAGGCCGAGGGCGTCCAGACGGTCACCCTGAGCTGGCCGCTGCGGATCTCGCTGCGGGCGGCGCCGCTGGACTTGTTCATCCCCTCGACGACGATCGGCCGGCCGTCCACCCTGGCGCCGGAGGCGTTGAAGGCGGCGATGCGCTCGGTGAGCCAGTCCTCCTTCTCGGGGCTGTAGGCGATCGTCACCCGCACGGCGTTCGACGGGACGCCGCCCGCGCCGCCCGGGCCGCCGAGCCCGCCGCAGGCGGCGACGAGGCCGCCGAGGAGCGCGATAAAAAGAAGGCGTGATATTCGCTGCATTGGCTATTTCCTCGCGACTGCCGCGCTCGGCCGGCGGCGCGCCGGCGGATCTCGGCCCGCAGGCCGCGCGGCACAGACGCGCTCTGGGGTCGTGCGCGATGCGCGCCGCTGCGCGCAGCTCGTGAATCGTATCAGATTCTACGCGCGGCGCGCGCGTCTGGTTGCGTGGGGCTACAGGCTTCTGCGGGCGCTGCGCCGGCCCTCGCCGGATGGGGCGCTGCCCCCTCCGGGCCTCCCCCGAATCCTTCCTCTCGCCACACTGGCTTTGGACTAGATGGCGTGCGTGCTGCCGGTGGCGCTGCGCCCCGCACCCGCGCCAGATGGGGCGCTGCTCCGCACCCTGTGTGCTTCTTGG